>JAFGMF010000115.1 GCA_016927675.1 Candidatus Cloacimonadota bacterium | reverse complement strand
TCCTCTTCCTTTGTAGGCAGGAAATATTCCGTCCACAAAGAATAAGATGGAGTACGCCCCCTTAATTCACTGGCAAAAAGATAACAACGGTTACCCCAATTATCAAACCACTTAGCCCATCTTCTGCTTTTTTCAAGCTCTCCTGCTATCAGTTCGCGAAACTCAAGCTTATAGCAAAGCAGATAATTGTTCTGATAACTATCCAAGGTAAAAAAACCATTATACTGAGCAATCGCCGGATGTAATCCCAGACTTATCACCCGATATTCCGATTGTTCTTCACCGATATAATCAGCGATCTCACCGTATAACCCCGGCGAATAGAATTCCCGCCAGGACATTATATCCGTCTGCTTATGCCTGACTTTCCGGCTGATTAATTTCCAGTTGATAGCCATCTCATTGAATACTTTTTCTTTTAATGTAAAACTGTATAGAACCTGTGTTATCAATAACACCGCAACTATTATTCTTCCTCTTTTGATCCCTGAGTAAAAAACCAGAATCATGGCAAAAATAATATACCAAAGCAGAGGTTTTAACCCGTCTATCCTTTGCAGATCAAAAGAATTCAACAGAGGGATTTGTTTTTTAATGAAGATCAATTCCCGCCAGTAAAACAATGCCGAAATAAATGAAATTGTTAATATCAGTCCCATGATATAAATGGTTTTAAGAATATAAGCCGAAATTAATCGTTTTCTATATATCCTTACCAATTGCACGATCAGGGCTATGAACCAGAACACAAAGATCATTCTGTGCATACTGGCCCTGTGCCGGTGGCTGTTGATCAATTCTGCAAATGTTCTCTGGAATAAACCTCTGGTATCATACGCAGAAATTGCATCATTGCCGAAGTACGAAACCTCCCGAACTGTCCGGTGGGAAACCGGTTCACAGGGACTTAAGGTAATTCTGATCAGCTGATGCTCAACAGCACAATAGATCAAACAAAGCATTAACAGTACCGCAATCAATAAATAATCCGCTTTCTTCTTCCTGACCATCAGTACAATTGCCATAATCGCCAGAGCAATTACCACAAAAACTCCCGCCAGGGTAAGTTGAGAATAAACAGGATAAACTAAGAAAATGCAGAAATCTGTAATGGCAATCCTTCGTTCTGCTACATTTAAAAAAGCATAAATCAGTAAAGGTTGCCCGGCAATAGTCAAACCATACATAGAGTAAAATGGCAGAAGTGCGAATGTAAAAGATACACCTGCACAGATCAGCAAATCCCTGTCATCTTTGAGTAAATGCTTCCTTAAAAGAAGAAACATCCCCAGAAAAGCGACACCGTGAACAAGCAGTTCATTTATCACATAAGCTGTGAATGGTTTGAAGATCAGAAACAGCCAGACGATAAAATTGTAGCCACTGATTAGAAATTCTCTGGGTATGCCGTTCATTATGGCTTCAATACTGGTATTTGAGCTAAAAGCCTTGCCACTGGAAGCCAGTGCTGTTCTCCAAACTACTTCGGAATCCAGATTATCGTGGATAATAGCAAAAGATGATTCCCCCAGAATCAATCGTGGCACTAAGTAAACTGATATCAACAGCAGAAAACTGCCGATAAGATAATTTTTCTGCTTCCTACTGCTTATTTCAGACATGATGTTTTATGTTCAATCAATTATCATCAGTTTGTACAGATAAATTTTCCAGGGAGATGACTCGGTATCGAAAACTCCATCAAGCACCAGCCTGTTATCCCGTGCATTATCAATCTGGTAAGCCGAAAAAATATACTCTCCCCCCATTCCCTGCAAGGCAGTAGCATCGATCTCTAAATTCCTGATTATATTCTCCTCATCCTTACGGGTTTCAAAGTATATTTTCCAAGCAGAAGTTGTAGATTCCCTCTTCTTCAATTCATCAGCAAAAAGGTAACAGCGATTCCCCCAGAAATCATAAACCCTTTGCCAATAACTATTCTTCTCTAATTCCTTAGAAATTATTTTTCTGAATTGATGCTTGTAGGCAAGCGGATAATTATTCTGATAACTGTCCAGAGTATAAAAACCGTTGAACTGACTTACACTCGGATGAATTCCGAGACTGACTACTCTGTAGTCTCCTGGATTTTTGCCGATATGCTCTCTGATCTGAGTGAAAAGATCTTCTGAGATAAATTGATTCCAGGTTATGATCCCATTATCTTTTCCCAACAGTCTGTTAAGAATTAGCTCCGAATTGAATCTTAACTCATTGAATTTAGCCATATATCGCATCCCGAAAGCATTTGTCCAGATAAACAGAAATTGTATACAGATCATTAGTATCGCTGTTATTCTGAAGATTCTTCCACAGTTATGGAAGATCAGATGCAGAGTTATCCCCAAGAGAAAATACCAGAAAAAAGGAAACAGCCAGTTGAACCGCTGTAAGTTATACGCGGCCAGGATCGGAAACTTCAATTTCACCGGTATCATACCTTCCCAGTAGAAGAACGACCAGATCAGAGAAATCAAAAAATTGATCAGGATCAGACCCATGAACAGCCAGATCAGATCCGGAATCATTCCCCCTCGATATATCCTGATAAGAATAATCACAGCCGTGATAAAAACCAGAACAATGATCGGAGTATGCAGACTCTGTGGATAACTACCGCCAACAAAAAAATTACGTAAAGCCAGAAACAGGGCTCGATCAAAACCATAACACTCTCTGTTGGGGATTTCTGTATGATATACACTTCTCTCTGCCCGATGAGATTGAAAATCACTATTGGCAATGTAGTTATAGATAAGATTATACTCCGTTATCAGATAGATGGCAGCTAAGATCAGGATCCAGACAAGCATTTTCCGGTTTAATCTTTTTGTCCGGAACAGATCAATAAATAAAAAGACAAATAAAGCCGTAACAATATATACTCCCGCCAGGATGAAATTCGAGAAAAAAGGGAAACTGCAGACAATCAGATAATCGAAGAACCTTGCCCGATTTTTTCTGATCCTCAGAAAAACCCATAATAACAGAGGCTGACCGGCAATCGACAATCCATATATTGATTGAAATGGGATAAAGGCAAAACAGAGAGAGCAGATAAAGATCGGTAATATTTTTTTTTTATCTTTAAAATAATGCTCATGCAACAGCAGAAACATCCCGCTAAACGCAACCAGATGTACGACTATCTGATTGATGATGTAAGCAAAAAAAGGATCGAAAAGCATGAAAAGCCAGACCGTGAAATTAAAACCGCTGATCAGATAAGCCCTGGGTAATCCGTTCATTATCTGTTCAATTACAGCATCAGCCTGAAAAACTGCCCGATGCTCTGCCAGCAGATAACGCCAGAGAATTTCAGAATCAAGACCATCGTTGATCACTACAAAAGAATCTTTACCCAGGATTATCCTGGGAATAAGATAAATTACCAGTAATAACAGCAATCCGCCGAAAAACCATTTACTGATAATCCCTGATTCACCTTCTGATCTCATGCCTGTCCTCAATTGATAACCCTGGAAATAATGTACTCAGGTCTGCCTTTTATTTCTTCGAATACGTTGCCGAGATAGATTCCGATTATACCGATCGTAAACAGCTGAATCCCTCCAAAAAAAATAACGGCAATTAACAGTGAAGACCATCCGGGCACCGTTTGAATAGTATCGGAGAATTTTGCGATAAACGTGTAAACAGTTAGAAACAAACCTATCAGGATACACAGAAAACCCGCTCCGATTGAAATATTAAGAGGTTTTCGGCTGAAATAAGTCAAGCCGGTAAGAGCAAAACGGATCATTTTCGATATTGGATATTTTGTGCTGCCTTTCCCCCGTTCTTCCCGTTCATAATAAAAAGGAACCTGTTTGAACCCGATCCAGCTGATCAGACCACGCAGATATTTATGCTTTTCCGGAAGCTTTTTGAACTGCTCGATAACTTGGCGGTCTACCAACCTGAAATCACCGGTATCAAGGGGGAATTTTGTCTCCGAAAGCCTGTTGATCAAACGGTAAAACAACTTTGCAGTAACTTTCTTGAACCAGCCTTCACCCTGCCTCGTTGTTCTCACACAGTAAACCACCTCTGCCTGTTGCTCCAGATATGTGTTAATGATCTCTGGTAATAATTCCGGAGGATCCTGAAGATCAGCATCCATGATCAGGGCAACTTTTCCCCTGCAGTGATGCAAACCGGCTGAAACAGCAGCCTGATGTCCGAAATTTCTGGAAAAACTGAGGATCCTTACAATACTGTCTTGTTGAGCAATTGTTGATAACAAATCAAGAGTACTGTCAATACTCCCGTCATCGATGAATAGTATCTCCCGATCCTGCAGTTTCATCCCGGATAAAACCGCCTTCGTTCTACTGTAAGTATCCAGGATGATCTCCTCTTCATTATAACAAGGTATGATCACAGATATTGATAATTCTTCTG
>JAFGMF010000114.1 GCA_016927675.1 Candidatus Cloacimonadota bacterium | reverse complement strand
TTCAGATTGTGACCATTGGCATTTCTAAGTTCCAGATCAACAAGGCAATCATATTTTTCGATCATCAAGCGGTAATAAGCTAATTTTCCGGACAGATCGGCTGTATATTTTCCGCCTTCCAGAGGATCTCTGATCGTCAGGATCGATCGGGAAGAGAGGAGTTCTTCAGGAAAGCTGTCAAAATGCCGGTTATAATCCAGCCTGTATTCGATCAGGGCATAATACGATTTATATTTATTACTGTAATATCTTATCTGATCGGGATCAAGATAAGGCAAGGATAAGATCAGCATTGCAGATCTCTGCTGTATGTGAAAATTCTATCCCAGATTTCTTTGACGAAATCCTGATCAAGATCAAGTTCTGAGGCCTTTTCCTGAAGCTGTTGAAACAACTCTTTTTCTCTGGCTGGATCAGACACGGGAAGTTCCTGATTCTTCTTTAAACTGCCGATATTTTGGGATATTTGCTTTCTTCTGTATAAACAAAGCAGCAGATCTTCATCGATTTTCTCAATAACTTCCCGGAGAATTGACAGATCAGCCGGTTTCTCCGTTAGCAGATTTTGATGGCTGATTGCATCAGCCAGGACAAGTTTGATCATAGCCCTGGCGACGGGGATGATCCTGGGAATGATCACCGTATCATGCCTTCCGTTAACGGAAAATCTGATGCTTTCCCCAGATGTCGTCATGGTATTCTGAGTTTTTCTGATCGATGGAGTAGGTTTTACCAGAAAGCGAAATCGGACCTCCTGTCCCGTGCTTATCCCTGCAGTAATTCCTCCGCTGTTATTGCTGAGAAAACCTCCGGAAGACATTTCATCATTTGTCTCTGATCCTTTGCGATCTGCCATCTGAAATCCGATACCAAATTCAATTCCCTTTACCGAGCCAATCGAAAGAATCGCTTTGGCCAGGTTTGCATCCAGTTTTTCAAAAACGGGATCACCCAGTCCGACTGGAACATTCCGGATTATTGCCTGTATAATTCCTCCGCAGCTGTCTCCCTGCTTTTTCAGGTCAGTCAGGAAAGTGGATAATTGCTGATAATTACTTCGGTCGGGCCAGTGAAGTTCATTTTCGAAAGAGAGATCGACCTCGTTTGCCTGAAAATGGCCGATCTGAACTGGATAAAGAGCAATTTCAATATTTCCCAGCAGATGATTGACCATCTCTCCGGCAGCTACTCTGGCTAATGTCTCGCGACCTGATGCTCTGCCACCTCCACGATAATCATAGATTTTGAATTTCTTGTAGAAACAGTAATCTCCATGCCCCGGACGAAAAATATTTCTGATAGCATTATAATCTTCCGGCCTATGATCATGATTAAATACTATCAGGCAGATCGGCGTTCCGGTAGTTCTGCCTTCAAATATTCCGGAGAGGATTACCAGATCATCATTTTCATCCCTTTCAGAACTGAACTGACCTTTTCCCGGACGCCTTTCCCGAAGTACTTTCCGGATCTCTTCTTCAGGGAACTCGATGCCCGGTTTGATGTCTTCCAGAACAACGCCTATCGCTGGACCGTGACTTTCACCAAAAGTTGTAATCCCGAAATATCTGCCGAAACTGTCAGATTTCATCTAATATCCTTAATTAATTTTTCTGATTTTTTTTTTCAAAGATAATATGTCAAATATTATTGATATTTTAAGCAGTTGAACAATAGAAAAGATTTATTCGTTATAAGCTTTCAGGTAGTAGAATCTAAAGGGTTGATTTATATCCAGAATGCCTGTCCAGCATCCTTCAGATATCACTCCAGTTTCTTCGCTGAATCCGTTGTAGGGATTATCGGATGAAAAGATCTTATATGATATATTAGTTTCAGGAGTCCAGCATATCTGTATCTGAGTTCCTTCGTTTATGATTTGAATTCCGTTAATCACAGGTACAGAAGGAGTAAACAAAGGGCTGAACAGGGTATCAATTGCTGTTACCGGGCTGAATAGGGTTAAGTTATCAGACTCATACTGCTGTCCAGTCATCAGATCTTCTAAAAAAGTGATCACAGCAGGTTCGTTATTGTTCAAAATTGAGATTTTAACATGCAGAAGTTGAGTGGGTATTTCAGAAACAGGACTTCCCAGATCTGGTAAGGAACTGGAGAACAGAAAATTAGTCTGAATTCCCAGACATTGGGCAGAATTATCCCCTATTATAGGTTCTGCGTAGAGTGGAATTCCGGGAATCAGTTCACCATCGATCAAAGTTCCTTTAACGATCTCGACGATGGAATTGGCATAGATACTGTCCCCAAAAGAAGAATTATTATAACAAATGTATATCTGGGTGTCACCAAGAAGTTTTCCTGATTCATCAGCAGAGATCATTATATCGAACTCAAAGCAGGTTTCTGCTTCTGTCAGCTGTGGATTAGAGAAAGTGAAAATTATTCCCGTAGCCGAAAGGATCCTAAATAAAAAAAAAATTATTAGTACAGGAGTAATTTTCATACTATTTCAACAACATGATTTTGATTCTTCTGGTTTCCCTGCCGTAACTGGAAAATTCAGCTAAATAAAAACCGGAAGATAAGCCGGAAGCATCCCACATATAAAGTTGGTGACCAGCCTGAAAAGAACTTTTCTCCACGATTTCCCCTTTCAAGTTGAAAATGCGAAGCGTCCCCGACTCATCTCCGGGCAGGTAAACTTCGAAATATGTAATCGGATTGAAAGGATTGGGATAATTCCTGATCAATCCGCTTGCCTGATCAGGTAAATTAGGTGGTATAACGGGTTCCGGTTCCGACAACTCTACAGCAACCGGTTCAAATATATGGCTTTCCCCTTCGTAGGACACACTTTCCAGCCAATACCAGAAAGTTTCAAGCTCATGTAATCCGAAAAAATTGATATAATCCTGTAATTCTGAATCTTCATACTGATAGAACGTCGGCTGTGAACTTGTGCCGGCACCTGGTATTGGCGTTGCTGTTATCAACAGAGCCTGACCGAAATTCTGCGATACCGATCTATAAATACACCAATACGAATTATTGTATTCAGATTGGGTAGTCCAGTTTAAACAGACATTACCATTAAGATAAATACCGGTAAACTGACTTAACCCGACCGGCAGAGGTGTGTCCAGCTCATTCTGGGTGATTACAGGAGAGTATTCCGTATTATTGTCTGAATAATAAATTTGATCCATCAGTGATTGTTCAAAAGATATCTCCGTAGTTTCCATAAAATCAATAACTGTTAATACTACATGAAATACCTGAATTGAATAATCTGGCAAATCATTGCCCACCTGAGGAGCGCTCTCAAAATTATATCCGATCTGGACTCCGAAACGTGATGTAGTGTTATCACCTAACAGGGGTTCTGTATATAAAGGTAAACCGGGCATTAACTCACCCTGAGTTAATATACCCTTGGTAACGGTAACGTTTTCATTTGCCACTACAGAGCTTCCGAATGCCGCTTGACTGTAATTAATGTAAACCTGCGAATCACCGAACTTTGTACCGCTTTCGGAGGCAGCGGCGAAAACATCGAATTCAAAATAAGAACCACTACCGGTTATCAGAGGATTGGCAAATGAGAAAGTAATCCCGACAGCATCAGCTGATTCCCATTGGAGACTGATTAACAACAGAAATAAAAGATATATGAATCTGTTCATAATGAAGCCTCCCCGGAAATATTGGATATGAATTATCTATCGGATTACTATTTGAAAATGTCAACTATTTTTATATTTTTCAGGCTGTTAGATTTATTTATTTACGATCATTTTCCTGATCTGAGAATGATCACCAGCATTTAATCTGTACAGATAAATGCCTGAACTAACATTCTTCTGATTTTCATCAGTGCCGTCCCAGATAAAATTATTCAGTTCATCTTTAACGATCTCTCCCCGGAAAATATCTTTTACCTTCTGTCCTTTGATATTGTAAACGGAAAGTTCGCAGTATTGGTCTTCGGGCAGGATAAAACAGATATTTGTTACAGCATTGAATGGATTCGGGTAATTATCCATCAAACCATATGAGTCTGCGGTATTTCTTGATTCGGTAAACGAGTTGAGATCAAGTGATTCATTTAACACAGCATTGGTAACAACAGTATTGAATCTGGCTGAGTTATCGGAATAATACTGTTGGAAATTCATTGGTACACGATCTGAATTCTCAAATGAGATTCTGCTTGAAGCATTATTGTCTGCTATTTCTATTTGTACATGAACAAGGCATGATGGACTTGTGGGAATCAGGTTGGCAGCTTCAGGCAATTGAGCAAAATTATAAGCCAGATGGATCCCTATTCTGGAAATATCATTATCAGAACTGTGTGGCTCACTGTAAAGAGCAACTCCGGGAATAAGTTCTCCCTGAAGCAGGCTGCCTTTTGAAATTTTAATTCCGTCATAGGCTACTGCCTGATAACCGAATGCCTGAGGATCATAATTAAGATATATGTGTGTATCCCCTAACAGGGCAGGAGTAGAAATGCTGTTGACCATGATGTCAAATTCGAAATAATAGCCATCTTCTGTTACCTGACTGTTGGCAAAAGAGAAATTCAATCCACTTGCAACCAGGTTGTTCTTATATCTCTGAGACGGATTGAATTCCCGACCTGGGTCTGGTTCCGGGAACGTTAGTCCTCTGCCTACATTATTAATCCAGTATTCGTTTTTATCATCGTTTTGTACCTGACCGTTCAGATTAAAATCAGCAGAAAGATAACCGGCATAGTTAACCTGATTGATCCAGAATTCATTCTTATCATCATTCTGGATCTGATTGTTATTCGAACCGTCTCCTGTAAGCATTGCGATTGTACCATCGGCGAGTTCTGTGAATCCAATACCATAGATGGAATCAACCTGAGAAAGATCAATGATGCTGGGGATCACGGGATTATCGGAAAGGATGTAAGGATTAGCAGTCATGATGTCAATGTGATTGCGATGTCTGATCACCAAGTAAAATTCCCTGTCGGAAGTATTGAAAAAGGGTAGAGAATTATTGCCGTTGATATCAACCACAGAACCGTCTGAAAGTAGAAAGGCATTACATGAATAAAGGCTGATTCCGTCTTCAGTTTCCCTTAACTGGATCTCGATCCAGTCTACTATGGGAATAATTCCCGTTTCGGGAAAATAGTCCACACTTTCTCCATTATAAGGAGAGATCAGCGGAAGAAAATCATTGTCGATCAAATCATGTCTCATATAACCGTCATCCTGATAAGCTCCCTCGAGGAAGAGAGTCAGATCAACAAATACCGGGATCTCATCTTTACTGGTAGCTGCACCTGCATCTGCCCATTCCGACTGAATTGTGCTATTCTCAGGATCATAGACAGCAGCCATTCGATAAGCACACGGATCTTCAGATGCAGGTACAGCAATCAAGAGTGTTCCATTATTGCTGTCTATCGGGTCTTGCGGTTGATAATTTGCAACCGGTTGCCATTCACCTGATCCTTCTTTTCTCTCTATTGTATAATAATCAATATAAGGGGTTACGGCTTCACTATGATAGGGATCGTTCTGAGAAAGAATATAATCTATTCTGATCCATCCACCCTGGTCGTTCTCCACATCTGAAGCGATGGGATTGTTTTCTGGTCCGGATCCGGTTGGAGGTTCGATAACGGGAACAGTATTTATCTGTTCTGAAAAAGTAAGTTTATTATGCGCAGACAGGGTATAAGATAAAGCATCCGGATTTTCTCCATAAATGCTGCAGGAGAAATTGCCATTAACATCGGTTTCACCGATTATATAAACGTCTGTCAGATCGGTGATACAGATAGATGTTAATGGAGAATCGGATGTGATTTCAATTTCCACAGGATTACTGTTTGGGA
>JAFGMF010000113.1 GCA_016927675.1 Candidatus Cloacimonadota bacterium | reverse complement strand
CTCTTCATTCGTAAGATGATGTTCAGGAAAATTTCCCATTCTGGTAAAAACACAGAGTTTTACGTGATCCAGCAACCACTTATAATTATGCCAGTTATGTAACTCAGATAAAATATCTTGTCCAACCAGGAAAAAAAAATCGTGCTCCGGATACTTTTTTAATAACTTGTTTACTAATTGATCACTATAACTCAGCTTATCAGAATCTGTATCGGCTAAAGATATTCTAAAATCAGGAAAGTTATCCAAAGCCTGCTCCAATAAATCGAGTCTTTCTTCCAATGGCAATAACTTCTCCCTCTTTAAAGGATGATTCCCTGACGGTGCAAACCAGACTTCGTCAAGTTGAAGCTGGTAATATGCCGCCTGTGCCAGAGCAAGGTGACCATTATGCAGGGGATTAAATGATCCACCCAGGATTCCGATCTTCATTTCAGAATTCTACTCTTCATAGAAAAACTTTTCTGCACCAGAAACTGGCTTCAGATCATTTCTCCAGATAGCATTCTCATCATATCTGGCAAAAAAGGGACGCAGTACCCAGTCCGGATTTCGTCCCTGTATAAACTGCAGAATAAATGCTTTTTCATTCTGGATTATCTTTGTACCCAGAATCTGTATCTTGCCAGGGCTGGCAGACATAATTGGTCCTCTTACGGTGCGGCATAATCCGCTTACACTGCTATAGGCATTACGGAAATTTTCCAGAGCTTTGGCAAGTGGAACAGCAAAATAATGTTGCGCGCCTGTATTTCGGGGAATAAACATATAATACGGAATAATACCAAGATTGACCTGTTTTCTCCACATTCTCTGCCAGATCTGCCAACGGTCATTGATGTTTTTTAAAATCGGTGCCTGACTGCGGATCTGCGTTCCGGTTTTCAAGATCCTCTTTACTGCTTCTTTGAATGCCCGGGTAACCATTTCCCGGGGGTGATTTATGTGCGCCATCAGGGCAAGTCTTTTCCCGCTGTTATTAACTTTTTCAAAGATGCGCAGCAATTCATCGGCATCATCATCTGTTAAGAATCTGTAAGGCCACCAGGAAAGAGCTTTAGAGCCAATTCTGATATTCCTGATATTACTCAGATCAGCTTGCAGGATTTGATCTATAATCTTGCTAAGGAACCTGCTTTTCATTACCAGGGGATCTCCTCCGGTGACCAGAATATCGGTAACTTCACGATGGCTTCTAAGATATTCGATCAGACTCTGCGTCGAAGCCAAAGCCATCTTCAGATTACTTATTCCCACAAATTGCGGCCAACGGAAGCAGAATGTACAATAAGCATGACAAGTCTGCCCTTTAATCGGAAAAAATAATACAGTTTCGGAATACTTATGTTGAACTCCCCATAATTTCTTGTTGTTCATCCGTGGGGTATTCAATTCTCTTTGCCCTGCAGGATGAGGATTCATCTGCATTCTGATCAAATTTGCGGTTTTTTTGATTTCCCCCGGATTCGAACCTGAATCTTGCAGTTTCTCCATTATGGTAAAATAATCTTTCTTCAATATTTCTTTTTGAGGAAAATTCATCCTGAAGATCGGATCAGAATCGATTTTATCCCAGATGATCAATTCTTCGGTAATATAATTGTTGGTTTTAAATGGTAAAACGCTGCCGACAATTTTTATGGCTTTGCGATAATTTTCCGTAATTCCTTCTATCTGCGGAATCTCCAGAAAGTTATGCAGACCATAAGCTTGATATTTCATGACAAATCACTCGAGTTTTTCTGCTCTCGCTTTTATCTCAATTGTTTCTTCAGATTCCGGATAACGATTTTTCATCTTTGTCAGTACTTTCTCAATGTTTTCTTCGTCTTTGCGAGTCAGATAAATCCTGGCAGAATAATAGAGAGCCTTTTTATCAAGTTCATCCATAAGCTGTTGTGAGGTTATTTCATCAAAATACATCAAAGCGGAACTATAATCAAATAATTTATAATAAGCATAACCATTATAAAATGTTTTTTCCAGCAATTTATACTGACATTTCTGAATGTAGTCATACGCTTCCAGTTTTTTATCATCAAGCGGGAATTTCTCAATAAATGTCTGGAATGCGTTCATAGCCAGAATAGTCTCTTCCTGCGTATAATGAGGAGATAACGATTCCTGATAGTAACAGACACCTATTTTGAAATAAGCTTCGTTAATTTGGGGATATTTTTTGAACAGTCTGATCAATTCTTCGTATTCAAAACGGGCACTCATGAATTTATTCTGATAAAAATAGCATTCCGCAAGTTTCATCTGAGCTTCCGCCGTAAATGCGGCTTTCCTGTCCAGTACAACTTCCGTAAAATAAGGTATTGCTTTATGATATTTTTCTGCTGCAAAATATTCATTGCCGATCCGCATCTTCTCTTCAACAGGCATACTCTTGGAAATCCTGTTCCTGCTACAGGCGGAAAAGCATAGAATCAAGGTCATAAACAAAGGTAAAAATCTGCGCATATTGATATCCTTAATCATTATCAAGCCTTTTCAAAAAAAGTATGATAGGCTTTATATGTAGAATAAACATCGGCTTTACTGCTCAATTCATACATTGCATGCATCCCGAGCAAACCCGGTCCGCAATCAATTACCTCTGCTCCATATTGAGCCATGAATTTCGCTATCGTACCGCCGCCACCTTCATCAACTTTACCCAAAGTGCCGGTCTGCCAGTTAACTCCGGCTGTTTCGAAAATATCGATAACTTTGGCATTGAATTCTGCATTGGCATCATTACTGCCACTTTTACCACCTTGACCGGTATATTTTGTAACACTTACACCATATCCCAGGTGAACAGCATTATCTTTCTCATGAACTCCCGGATAATTAGGATTAATGGCTGCATTGACATCTGCCGATAAAATCTGGCTGCGGATCAGAGTTTTTCTGAGAGTTACACTGTCTGATGATTCTCCATTGGCTGCCAGAAGATCAGCTATAAAATCAAGGATAAAGACAGATTTAGCGCCCGTGTTGCTTTCACTGCCGATCTCTTCTTTGTCTGCCAGATAGACAACTGCTGTTCTCTCGGGATCCTGGGTAAGTGATAGCAAAGCCTGCCATGAGGTATAAGCACATACCCGGTCATCCTGCCCATATGCTGCGATCATACTGCCATCAAAACCAGCATCTCGAGCCAATCCTGCAGGAACAAGTTCCAGCTCGGCGCTGAGAAAATCAGTTTCGGTAATCCCGTATTTCTTGTTCAGCAAATTCAGAGCATTCAATTTAACAGCTTCTTTGATCTCCTGATCATCATCTCCCGGAAATGGAATAGAATTGAAGATTACATTCATCTGACCGGCAGTTACGGCATCACCTAATTTTTTCGAATATTGTTCGTTTTTGGCAAGATGAGGAAGCAGATCCGGCATAATGAACACCGGATCATTTTTATCTTCTCCGATCGTAATCCTGACTGTTTTACCTTTCCTGGTCACAAAAACTCCATGAAGAGCCAGAGGTGTAGACATCCACTGGTATTTTTTTATTCCCCCATAATAATGGGTCTTTAAAATACCCAGTTTTGTCTCTCCATCTTCTGCCAAAGGATTTTGTTTCAGATCGATCCTGGGAGCATCAATATGGGAGACTATCAAATTTACACCCTCACTGACGGGATTTTTACCAAGCCTGGCAAAGGCGGCATTTTTATTGCGGAAAAATGAGTATAATTTCCGTGCCCCATCCTGTGCATCAATGTTCTTAAATCCTTCTTTTTTTGCCAGTTCGGCAAGATAATATATCGTTTCACGTTCTGTTTTACAATCATTTAAAAATTTTTTATACCCATCGGCAAAGGCAAATGCCTGTTGATGTACATCATCTGGTTGCACGTGCCAGAAATTTTTTCTCTGGTATGTTAATTTCTTTCTGATCTTATCGCTATTATTCATCAGATCTCCTAGCTAATGTTAATTATCTCAAACTCCCTGTTTCCGATTGGAGCTTTTACAGTATAATGATCACCGATTTTTCTTCCGATCATTGGTTTACCAATCGGAGAAGCTACAGAAACTCTTTCATATCCGTCTTCCGCTTCAAAGATCTCATCAATTCCAACCAGTCTTATCTTTCGAACAACATTTGAAGAAATTTCTCTGATCGTCACTCTTGCTCCGAAGCGAACAGCATCTTTGGGTAATGTATCTGAATCTATCACTGTGAGTTTCTCAATTCTTTTCATAATCTGATTGTATTCTTTTTCTAAGTTACGCTGTCGTTCCCGTGCGGCATGATATTCGGCATTTTCACTCAGATCACCCATTTCCCGGGCTGTAACGACCTGTTTAATAACCTCGGGTCGTTCCCGAATTAAATCATTCATTCTTTTTCTTAACCTGATCATACCTTCTTTAGTGATGTAATCTGCCATATTAACCTTTCACCTTAAATTTCTGAACCATTTTCAGACTATGCTGTCCGATTTTCTTTAACTTAATATTACCGCTGAGAGACCAGTTTTCAGCGATATTTCTTAAAATCTTATGATTAACCGTCATTGCTCCACTGAGGATTTCTGCAAACAAGGGATTTCTTGTATTCTGGTAATTCTGAAAAACTGACAGATAAAAATCCGGATCCAGTTTCCAGATTTCTTTGAGGAAATTAGAGTTTAATTTTATCATATTGGGAGTAGCATACATCCAGGAAGTTTCCAGTTTACAGAATAAAGGCTTAATCATTTCAGGTTCAAGCTTTATCAGTTTTACAAGTATTTTTTGGATACTGCCGGTGAGACATTTATTGTCTTTTTTTATCCAGCGGTTGATCAGATCAAGATATGGTGCAGAATTCTTCTTCAGAATAGGAAACAGGGTTTTATCGAGGATTAGATTTGCAGTTTTCTGGTCATCCAGAATAAAAAGATATTTTTCCAGATAAGGAAGAATAACCTCGGGTTTTCTTACTACAGCCTTGGACATGATATAGGAAAAGATAATTTTCCCGTTATCCCCTTTATGTTTGAGCAGATAATCATAAAAAGCAAAATATTTCTCGGCATTTCTGGCAATTTTGGATCCGAGGGTTTTACCGACCAGGGTCAGCACTGCATGGGGTACTTTGTTATCAATTCTCTGCGGATAGGCATTATAGACTATATCTATATCAAATTCACCCGCCGGCAGTTTTCTTTCAAAAAAATCGATTGCATCTTTTTTTAATCTTTCTTTCCAATCTAATGATATCATTTTCAGACTCCTTCGGGAACAATCCAAAGAGGGGAAAATCTGCCCCGGGATGAATCGGCTACTAATAATCTGCCTGTTCGCTTAAACTTTCATTACATCCCTCTCTAATTTACGATAGCAAATTTACCTTTTTTAAAATCTTCCCCCATTTTTATCAGATATAAATATATTCCGGATGACACTCTATTCCCGGCCTTATTTCTGCCATCCCAACCATAATAATTATTCAATTCAGATTCCGTTAGGGGCTCAATTTTCTGCTCAAATACGAGCTCCCCGGTCAAATCATAAATCCAGATCCGGCCTTCTTTACCCAGAGGAAGCCGGACAAATTTCAGCTCATCCGATTCCTTTGGATAGAAAGGATTTGGATAGATTTTCATATGATTCAAGTCAACAATATCTGTCAAGCTGAAACGGCATTTGTTTCCATTATTCGAAATCAGATTATCGGATAAATCATAGATATTTTCCACCTTGAGAAAATATCTGTTTGTTGAATAGACAAGATCTTTCTGCATTGTCAGCAAAACATAAAAAGAATCGGGATAAACATCAAAATAATCGAGATCAATGATTCCATTATTATTATCATTTGAGGGTGGAATCAGCGAGTAATTATCAAGATTTTCCGCAGTATCCGACTGCAAAGGTTCCGAATACAGAATTTTTACCCTGTTGGCTGATACCACTTCAGCACCAATGATCTCCGGAGAAGCAGTATCTTCTTTATAGGTAAAGCCGTAACTTCCCTGTGGAAATGGTACTCCGGTTTCTCCTGTAAGCCCGGAAATCTCGATCTGATAATCGTCCGCCTCCGGGAATGGTTGATTGAATGCTAATAAAACACCGGTTTTGGTCTCTAAAAAATTCCCCGATACCGGTCTGCCAAATCCATTATTAACCAGATAGTGATAGTTGAAAATAGTATCATTGGACATTATTTCACTGAACTTCAATCTCAGCATGCTGATGTTGATCATTTCGATAGAAAGCAGTTCCGGAACCGGTCTTGGTACAACCTGTTTCCATGGAGATGGAAGACTTTCAAAAGGCTGATACTGATAATTTACTGCTGTTACCTGATATGAGATCGTATCCCCTGGGCTCAGTTCCGGATCCAGATAGAAATGATCTGAACAGGAATCAAGTAATGTGGTTGTATTATCCTGTTTGCGATAAATACGAAAGGTCACATCTTCTTCGTTTGGATACTGCCAGCTCATACTTGCCGACGAGGAATCAACCGGTTCGGCTCTGAACCAGGTTGGAGTAGCCGGTCCGTTGAACGGTTCTGCTTGTGATATCAGTGAACTTCTTATTACACCATCTGATTCCAGATTTATGATCGCACCTGCTTCCTGATTGAGATTTGCCGGAAATGCAATGATGTCGTTCTGAAAAGTCTTTTTTGCATTTCCCTTCCAGACCGGGGTAAATTTTCCATCAAAATAATCTACCACATAGCTGTTGGGCGGAAGGGCAAGAATAACCTCGTCGTCGCCGTCACCATCAAGATCTGCATTAGCAATTGCATTTTTTGTTTCCAGCTGATCGAAGCTGACATATCCTATTGATTGAAAATCATTGTTTTCTGTGCCTGCAGTAAAAAATTCAAAATATGAATATGTTTTATCCGGGTTCGCAAAATCTCTGTTATAACCGCCGACGACAAAATCAAGATTACCGTCTCCGGTAAAATCGGCAATTGCCGTGTAATATGCATTTTTAACGGGAAGCCTTGCCTGCCAGATCATTTCAAATTTATTTTCCTGAGGGTTACTTTCGTTATATTCATAGATGATAATATCGCCGTCCGTATCGGAAGCAAGTATATCCATCTGATCATCATCATCAAGATAACCGCAATACACTTTGTTCACAAATTCATTTTTAACATTTGTGGGAGTTTCATTTATCAGGCCATACTGTCTGATTACCGTAGCCCCGTATTGTTTGTAGAGGGCTATTATTCTGCGGGTTACATTGCCAACAGTCTCATTTTTTATGATCGCGATTTCATCGAGTCCATCATTATCATAATCAATCAGATTACCGCCATAGGTGTTGCTTTCAAGCCAGATCAGATTTTCCGGATATTCTCCGGCATTGACAGCAACATAGAGGTAGCTGATATCTTCCTGCAGTCCCAGCATACTTAGTTTGCCAGTAGCAGTGTACCCTATGTCAATCGGCCAGAGCTGATTCTGGAAATCATGAACAGTTTGAAGTTCATCCCCGTGGATCTCAAAAATTTTCAGATGATTATTTTCTTCCGAAAATTCCTGAGCAAGAAATTCCCATTTTCCGTTATTATTATAGTCAACTAACTTTCTGGTGGCAACCAGCTGGTTAGACAGCTCCTGCTGGTTGAATCCATTTATATTGATATAATCATATTCCTGAGGAAGTTCATAAGAAAAATCATCAGGTGTGATTTCCGATTCCAATCCGCAAAGATTGATTGCTCTCAGGTAAATGGCATTATCGTCAGGTTCCGGTACTGGAATGTGGATAATTTGAGTTGAATCAGCAAGCGGAGTATAATTAACTTCCCGTCTGTTATCAACTCCAGAGGCATAATCTACAGCCAGAAAAATCTGATCGTCAAACGAAGCATTCAGAAAATATTTGGCGTACTCACCATGATAACGTTTGTTTACAGTCGCTGACGCCGGATTAAAAACCGGTTCCGTCTGATCAACAAAAACCGTTTTTCTGGAGATATAATGTTTATTGTCAGTCGTCATTAATTCAACTTTTAGCTGATAAATGGCGAATTCTGGTGAAATCCCCATCAGATCGAAATGAGCAAGGACGCCATTTTCAACCGGGTTAAAATAATAATGAGGTGTATTGTTGTGAGGATAGGAAACATCCTGCCAGTCTGAAGATGTCGGAAGCTCAGCTGTCGTGAACATAACGCTGTATTTGGATAGATTATCGGCAACTACTGAGCCGATAATATCGAAACTCTGATTTAAGCCCTGATATTCCCAGGGCGATGTGATTTCCATCAGCGGAATATCGGAATTGTTCAGTAATGCTTGCACATTAAGAACACCATGCCCGTATTCATTATCAAAACCGGGCAATCCGGCCTCTCTGCTTGAACTTTGAAGCCGGGTTCTTACGGCTTCAGGGTTAATCCCAGACTCTATCGAAAAAAGCAGAGCAATTGCCGCCGTGACAAATGGTGCCGACATTGAAGTGCCAGACTGATTATTGTAAAGATTATCATCATCAATATCATAAGTACTGTATATATTTACTCCCGGAGCTACCAGATCGAGCTGCGGTCCATAACTGGAAAAAGAGGCGCGTTTAAACTGATAATCAACTGAACCGACAGAGATCGTTGTTGAAAGATTTGCGGGGTACATCAATCCGGGACCATAGGTATTACCTGCAGATACTACAATTACACTTCCTTTTTGATAGGCATATTCACAAGCATCTGCTACGATCTGGGAAAAATTCTCATCACCCCAGCTTAGATTGATAACTTCTGCACCCATATCGGCAGCATAAATAATCCCGGCAGAGGCATCATCATCCTGAAGATAGCCAAGTCCGTCCACTGTTTTAAATCCGGCACGAAGAACCAGGATCCTGACATTCCAGCATAAACCGCTGATCCCGATGCCGTTGTTGGTATCTGCACCGATAATCCCTGCCAGATGAGTACCATGGTTCAATTCATCTGTCGGATCATTATCCTGATCAAGATAGTCTCCAAGGGCTAAATCTGACAATTCCGGAGCATCAACGAAATCCCAGCCCCGCCAGTCATCAACATATCCGTTGCCATCGTTATCTATTCCGTCATCAGCTATTTCTCCTGGATTGTTAAAAATATTCTGCTGCAGATCAGGATGATCGAAATGGACTCCAGAATCAACCAGACCGACTATGATCTGTCTGTTTCCGGTTGTAATATCCCAGGCTTCGGGTGCATCAATATCAAAATTATTTACCTGGTGTAATCCCCATTGCAGTCCACTGATGAAATCAGGATCCGTAGGCATGGCATGAAATTTATTCAGATAATTCGGTTGAATATACTCTATCCCTTCAATATCTAACAGAGAAACTCTTTCCCAGGATGGTTCCTGTTCCAAAGTTACCAGATAATAAATATTTGTTTCCTTGTTCAGAATTGGTTTTACGGATTTTACTCCATAATCTTCGAGAAAATCGTCCAATTCATCTATTCCAATATTCCTGCCCTGGATCTCTCTGGGAACGGATGTTTTAACAATCATTTCCCGTGGGGCATATTCTGGAATTGCAAACGTATTTATAAAGGAGATGATTATAACCATCAGGCAGAAAGCCTTCATTTTTTTCTCCCGGTTGAAAAATTATTCAACATTAAAACAAATAATTGATCCCGATAATATGAACATCGTCGATTTCATAATCAAACGGCAGATAGGCGTAATCAAGACTGAATTTTCCGATTTTAAAGCCTACGCCTGCACTCAGATCTTCAGCATCGTGATTGAACTTATAGCCTAACCGCAGAATAAACTTATCGTAGAAAAGACTGCTAAGCCCAATTGCTGCTTTTATGGAATTATCATCAATACACTGAAATGCTTTCATTTCAGCTGAGAG
>JAFGMF010000112.1 GCA_016927675.1 Candidatus Cloacimonadota bacterium | reverse complement strand
TTTCCGATATAAAACAGGGAATCAGGATTTACACCACGATATACACGGTATTCGATAATCCTCTTTTCTTTTGGTAGAGGCTTCCAGCTGATAACCAGTCCCGACCCATCATCCTGGAGAATATCATTGATCTGTAAATTTTCAACGATGTAATCGGCTTCAACTACAGCAGATGCTGTTGTGAATGGTAAAAGCAGAAGGCCCCATACCGCCAAAATCAGGAAAATCCCTTTTTTACGGTAGGTTAGCTTCATAAACTTCTCCTTCCTTTTATCTAGAATCACTATCACCTTTTTTGCTCAAGTTTTACAAAACTTCCTTTTGAAAAATTATTGTCAATATTAATTTCCGCTATCTTCATATTGCTCCTATTCTAATATTTCAGGATGATTATTACATCTCTGAGTGTGATCTGAGGTCAAATTGCCGTCTGATTTTCTGAAGATTGGATTTGTAGCTGTAGCTGTTTTCAGGTTCATCTTGAGCAAATAATGATTGACGTAATTAACGGAAAGATTACTTTCCGGATATGTTTTGAAACGATAGTTGCCTGATTATGCTGGAGGTAAAGTGAAGATCTTTTATTCTGTTTTCATCTTGTTTGTGATATTTTTTATGAACGTTCAGGCCATTGTCCAGGAATCTGCATCATTAAAAGATTTTCTCTATGGGCAGACGGAAGCCTGTGCCTATGATAACTGGATCAGCCATATCAGTGAAGGCATTGTCGAAGAAGGCTATAATGTTTACGCTCCGTATGATCGTCAGACTAACGATTTTGGAGCATTTTATATTCCTGATGAAGACGAACTTGACCATTGGGAAACCATTGCCGGTTTTTTTGCCAGTCAATCTTATGAGATCGTCGATGTTTATTTTGATGTTTACGATTTTCCCTTTGAAGTAGTAGAATTTTTTGATGAAGATACTCAGCGTACTTATTATCTGATCCGGGAATTATTGAATTTAGATTATATTGATGATAACGGAACAGACAATACCTATGATGATGAAATCGGTAGTTTTGATTATGGCTGGGGACTATTCGTTGTCAATCCCGAGGCTTCCTATCCTGTTTTGATTACGGCACCTCATCCCAATGATGATTATCTTACCGTTGCAGTTGCTTTAAAATGTTTTCAGGACTGGGATGCTTATGGACTGTTCATTTCGGGAGCAGGTCGCGAAGTTGCCTGGACAGAAGAGGGTACTTATTCAAACAGCAAATCACTCAGTGATCCTTCGCGAAATGAAGACCACCCTTTTAACATAATCTATCGAAAATTCTGTGATCTGCTGAGGACTGAGTTTAACCGGAGAGAGTTTTCTGCTCAGATCCACAGTTATGATTGGAATGCTCATATTGGTTATCCCGACTGTCAGGTTTCTGCCGGATGGGGAAAATACTGTCCGAATCTTCCCATCCGCGATCTGTCCGATCTGAAAATTGATCTGATCAACGCCAGCAGTCATCTGATGGTTCCGGCAAATACCGTTGGTCTGCATCAGGATGTTTATCTAAATGATTTCTACGGGGTGAATTATAGTCTTTATGATTTCACATTTTCAGACGAAGACACTACCTACAGCGTAAATAATAACATAGATCTTCCCGGATATTCTCAGAATCAGCAGATGCTCTACACTTTTGACGGATGGAATCGTTATGATGTCTTCGAGCCTTTCTTTCATCTGGAAATGGATGAGCTGCCCGGCTGTTATCAGCAGTCAGAAGCAAACTGGAAGTGGTTCTATTCGTATCTTGAAGATCTGCAGATATTTCAGATGGATCAGTTGTTTACCAATACCTTGAATTTTTATCAAGGCTGGATTGATGCGATGACCGAAATTTTACCTGTGGTTTTGGAGCTCAATGATCAGGTCGATCCGCCTACACCTGCTGAGTTCAGGATATCTGAAAGTCAGTTCGATACTATCACGCTTAACTGGGAACCGGTCTCAAGTTTTGATTTTCGCACTTTTGAGATTATCTATGCCGACGAACCGCTTAGCCATTTAAATCATAATTTGGTGGACAGAGAAGTAACTTCCATTCTGGCAAGTCCGCTGCATATCACTAAAACGATCAATAGTCTGGAAGGTAGTCAGAATTATTACTTCAAAATAAGAACACAGGATTATAACGGCAATTATTCAGAATATTCTCCCGAGATCACCACGATAACGAGTCCGGCAGATATCGCGGATTTCATTGCTATTGGTAAAGATGATCAGTCCGAATTACTCTGGGAAGCAACGGAGCAAATTGGGAATCTCGGTTTCAAGATCTATCGCAGAGAAGGTACTGGTAATTTTGAGTTACTCGCCAGTTATCTTACCCACCCTGAATTACTCGGATCATCAGAGCCTGATCTGGATTATCAATTCTTCGATCTGACAGCTCAAAATGACATTGAATATACATATCAGCTTGCCTCGGTCAATGAATCAGAATCGGAATTTATCTATACCGGTCAGCCATCCTGCTCTCCCAGAAGGATATACAGTCTTATCATTAGTAATTTAACGGCAACGCTTGCAGATACGGTACATTTCTCTGCAAATCCATATGCTACTAATGGATTTGATCAGTATTACGATCTTCCAGATCCCGGTTATGAACCGCCTGATTATATACAGGCTGCTTTTTATGAAGCAAACTGGCAACCTGGCAATCGCTTTCTGGCGCAGGAAATTCATTATGATTTCAATCCTGAGCTTGATTACCGAACCTGGAATTTGATCACCACTACGGATCAGCAAAACGTTCTGTTCAACATCTCCGTAGGTGCTGATTATCCCAGAGATGGAGAAAAACTCTATCTCAGGGAAGAAGCATCGGAAACAATGGTTGACCTGACCTCCCAGGACTATAACTATTATTCAACTGCCAGTGATACTGTTAATTTTAGATTATTCTGGGGTAATCTTCTTCCGGTAGCCTAT
>JAFGMF010000111.1 GCA_016927675.1 Candidatus Cloacimonadota bacterium | reverse complement strand
GCAACGATAAGATCAATGATCCACAGCAGATTAAAGAAGTGCTGAAGAATATCATTCTTGAGCTTATGCATAGGGATTACGACCAGAAGGTTGTTCGAACAGAGCAGACCGGGAAACCTCTGGTGATTATTTTCACTGGTGTCAATGGTGTCGGGAAGACTACAACGATCGGTAAACTTGCTCACAGATATGTCTCCGCCGGAAAATCTGTTCTGCTGATAGCTGCTGACACATTCAGAGCTGCTGCTGCAGAGCAGCTTGGCATCTGGGCTGATCGAGCCGGCGCATTGCTTCACCGTCAGCAATCAGGAGCTGATCCTTCCTCAGTTGTCTATGATGGTCTCAGTCTGGCTCTCAAAAAGGGTATCGATGTCGTATTGATCGATACAGCAGGAAGACAGCACACCAGCAAAAATCTGATGAAGGAACTGGGAAAAATTGCCAGAACCATTACCAAACTAATTCCGGATGCTCCCCATGATGTTTTGCAGGTTTTAGATGCTACTACCGGCCAGAACGCCATCGCTCAGGTAAAGATTTTTGATAATGAGATCAATCTGACCGGACTCGTTCTGACGAAGCTGGATGGAACAGCAAAGGGCGGGATTGTAATCGGGATAAAACATCAGATCGGGTTACCTGTGAAGTACATCGGAGTAGGAGAAAAGCTGGAAGATCTTCAGGATTTTCAAGTAGATGAATTTGTTTCAGCAATTTTAAACTGATAACTACCCTTGATAAGGAAAAAGCTGATTTACCACAGATAAATCAGCTTTAATATTATTCTTTAAAGAAATCAGAAAATCTTACAGCGCGTAATAATCTTTTCTGTTATCGATTATGTTGGCACTTTCTTTGAGTTCTCTGAACCATTTGTTCAGGTGTGAATTCTGATCTTTTTCCAATTTCTCTTCGATCAGAGCATCTTTTTGCTGCTCAAAAGCATTCATGTCCGGTTTTACCCGTTTTTCAACATAGGCAATATAAGCGCCTTTTTCACCTTTGATCAAGCCGGTATATGAATCCCCTTCCAGTTCCAGAATTGCTTCATTCAAGGGAATTTCATTTCTGATCTTGTCTATTGCTGATTTATCGGTTATCCCTTTTGCTTCCACGATTTGCCACTCTTCTCTGAGAGCAGCTTCCAGATAATCATCTGTTTCATTTTGCGAAATAAACTCTTCTGCTTTAAGGGTTATTTCGGCAAGTTTTTTCTCTTGTTCCAGAGTTCTTTTTATCTGAGCTTCAACTGCACTCAATTCCTGATAATGAACTCCCAATCTTGAACTCAGTTGAACTATCAGGTAATCACCGTTTTCCAAATGCAGCGGACCGTGCAGTGCTCCCGGTTTATGTGAAAACGCAAATTCGACAAGATCAGATCGATTACCGATCCCGGAAATATATGTAGCCGTTTTCTGAAACTCATTTGTCTCCTGAGCCTGATAAGAAAAATCCACAGCAGCAGAATCAACTCCGACAACCTGAGCTCTGGCAAAAATATCATCAGCGATAACGGCAAGGTTATCAACAGTCTGCTGAGAAGCTACCGGCTGAACCAGAATATGACTTGCCTGAACTTCTTCTTCACCGGCATCATTCCTGCGTCTGTCAAAAACTTTGATTATATGCCATCCGAATTGGGTCAATACCGGTTCACCGATTTCGCCGACTTTGAGACTGAAAGCGGCATCTTCAAATTCTCCGACCATTCTTCCTCTGGTAAAATAACCAAGATCACCGCCTCTGGGGGCTGACGGACCGTCGGAAAGAGTTCGAGCAAGTTCGGCAAAATCATCACCAGTAAGAGCAAGAGCATAAATAGAATCTGCTCTGGCTTTAAAACTGTTTTTATCTGCTTCACTGGGTTGCAGAGGGATTTTAATATATTTGAGTTTACAGGCAGGATCACGTTTGTAATTTTCTTTATTATCCTGATAGTATTTCTTTATCTCATCCTCGGTTACGGAAACACTGTCTACTTTTGACGGATCGAAAAAGATAACTTTCACATCTGCTTTATTATTTTTGGAGATAAACTCTTCACGAACGTCTTCTTCCGTTACACTAACCTGTGCCTTGATGGTTTCAAAAAGAAGTTCATAGGGCAGATTTGCTCTCACCCGCTGTTCCATGTAAGCAGCGAAATTCTCATTTTCAAAAAGCATATCACGGTATTTCTGCAGATCAAATTTACCGTCTGTATGGAACTCTTCAATTGTGCGGATATCCTCTGGCGGATCATTAAGTCTTTCAACAACATTATTGTTTCTGATCTTTATCCCGAGTCTTTTTATCTCTTTATCATAAAGAATTTGTGCTACCAGCTGCTCCCAGACCTGATTGTTCAGATCAGTCATCACCTTTTCATCTACTTCGGTATCAGGGTTCTGCTGGATATAGTTGCCATAGGCACGCTTAATCATTTCGTTGTACTCTTCGTAAGATATTTTGACCCCGGCAATCCGTGCCAAAAAAGGTTTACTTATAAAAATGCTGGAAATCCCGCCAATTGCCATGGACAGGATAAAGACTGCAGCAATGATATAAATCACGAGTTTTGCTTTTTTTCTCAAACCGGCAAACATTATTGTATCCTCCACTCATTTTGAATTAATTTGTGCAATAACTGAAATGGCTGTATTTTCTTCAAGCTTTTTTTTATTTTTTTAATTGCAGTCTGGAATTATCTTATCAGAGATAATGAAATACACAGGTTATTAAGAGAAAATATTTTACAGCTTGACAAGATAATGATATGTTAAATTTTTGCAGGATGTTTTACAGAAAGGAGGTGAAATTCAGTGCCGAAAGTTTATGCTAAAGAGAATGAATCTTTCCAGATGTTACTTCGCAGATTTAAAAAATCTTGCGAAAAAGCAGGGCTGCTCTCAGATATCAAGAAAAATAACTATTATGAAAAGCCCAGCGTCACCCGTCGCAAAAAAATCAAGGATGCTCGCAGAAAGGCTCTAAAACTGCAGAGAAAGCAGAATCGTCTGAACAGAACTTATTGATCTTTACCGAGGTTGATCTGATGTTTGACAGGATAACTCAGGATATTCAAGCGGCTATGCGGAAGCAGGATAAATTCAGATTAGCAGTGCTCCGCTTTTTGAAATCAGCTATCAAGAATAAAGAGATAGAGTTAAAGAAAAAACTATCCGAAGCCGAATGCGAAGATGTTTTACAGGCTCAGGTTAAAAGCCGGGAACAGGCAATAGAGCTTTATCTGAAGGGCGGCAGAAATGATCTTGCCCAGCACGAACAAGATGAGATCCAGGTCATCCGCGAATACCTGCCGCAACCATTGTCCGAAACGGAACTTGCCGAAGAAGTCTCTGCTGCCGTCGAAGAGCTTGAAGCCAGCGGAATGCAGGATATGGGCAGAACCATGAAATACCTCAAGGGCAAACTTGGTTCCAGAGCTGACGGTAAAATTTTGAGCAGCCTTGTCAGAGCAAAGCTGATCAACTGACATCCTGATAAAGATATAATTTTGATTAGGGCGGGGAGATTTATTAATCTCCCCTTTTTTCTCTAAAAAACTAAAAACAGGGGAAGAACAATGAACATTCTGGATATTATCCTGGGCGTAATTCTGTTGTTTTTCTTTATCAACGGACTCAGAAAAGGATTTGTTGCCAGCTTTATTCACCTTCTTGGTCTGATTCTTGCAGTGATACTTGTTGCCAAAACCGGGCAAATAGTTAAAGAAGGGTTGATAACTCAGTTTGGACTGAACGAAACTTTTGCTCTGATCATTGCCTATGTGCTGATTTTCCTGATCATCATGATTGTGACCAGAATTGCCGTGAAGCTGGTGCAGCGCATCGTTGAATTTCTTAACCTGATGTGGCTGAACAGGCTTCTGGGAGGCGTTTTCAGTTGTTTATGCGGGGTTGTGATCATCGCCATTATAATTTTGCTGCTTAATCTGCTCCCCTTCCAGAAAGAGATCAGAGATTTTACCGATCAATCCCGAATTGTCTCAACCATCAGGATTCAGGTAGAAAAACTGGAAAACCAGTATAGCGGAACGAAAAAAATCAAGCAGACTCTGCAGCAGACAATAGATGAGCAGGTAGAAAAAACAGATAAATTGAAAGGATTGATCAATCCTTAAGAGTTACCATCATGTATTCCCTGATCCAGCTTGAATTCGATAAGATCAAAGAAATGCTGGCAAATCGCTGCCATTCCGAGCAAGGACAGCAGCTTGCCTATAAACTTACCCCCATACTAGACAAATCAATCATCGAAGCAAGTCTGGATTTGATCAGCGAAATCGGAGAAATGCTGCGTAATGGGAATGATCATAATTTCGAGAAGATAAGTGATCTGACAGATCTTCTGGAGAAACATCCCTACGAAACTTACAGTTTTGAAGAATTCAGAAGAATCTATTTCAATCAGACAGTTACAAACCGTATCGTTGCCTCCAGGAAATTCTGGCAGGATAATCCTGAGTTCTGCAAACTGGCAGATTTACTGCAATCAAATCAGGAAATCGAAGACAGATTCGAACAGATCTTCACTCCGGAAGGAGATGTTAAGGATACGGCATCATCTCAGCTGCAAAAATTGAGACGCAGAAAAAAACAGGTAAGAACAGATATCGTTTCGTTATTAACAACCAAACTGGAAGATTATTCAGGTAGTAACTATCTGCACGACAAGATCATCACACAGCGGGACGGACGATTCGTGATCCCTCTCAAAGAAGGTGCAATCTCTTTTGTTTCCGGAATCGTTCACGGCAAATCCGCCAGCAGGTCATCAGTATATCTCGAGCCGGCAGACGCAGTTCCTCTTAACAATGAAATGGATTTAATCGATTCTGATGAAAAAGAGGAGATCTACCGGATCTGCAAAGAATTTACCGCCCAGATCAGGAATTTCGCTTCAGCATTAAAAGCCGACAGCTCTATTTTGATTAAATTCGACTTCTTTTTTGCCGCGGCCCGGCTGGCAAATTACCTGAAAGCAGAAAAACCAGTTATTTCCGAGACACCCATCCTGCAACTGCGCGAAGCCCGACATCCTCTTCTGATCGAGGCATTTGGCGATATCAGTAAAGTTGTTCCCTTCGATCTTGATCTTGGAACAGACAGCCGGATCCTGCTGATCTCCGGACCCAATACCGGCGGTAAAACCGTTACCATGAAAACTGCCGGATTGCTGTCTTTGATGGCGCTTTCCGGATTACCGGTCCCAGCCAGAGAAGATTCCAGGATAGGGATATTTCATCACATCCTTGCCGATATTGGCGATAATCAGTCACTGGAATCATCACTCAGCACTTTTTCTTCCCATATCAGAAATATCGGCTCGATGATTGCAAATGGTGATGATCATACACTTGTATTGATCGATGAAATCGGGGCAGCAACCGATCCTGAACAGGGTTCTGCCCTGGCTCAGGCAATCCTGGAAAAACTCATATCCCTCGAAGTAACTGGCATCATTACAACACATTACACAGCTCTCAAGATTTTTGCCGAGCAAAACGATTTCTGCCAGAATGCCGCTATGCAGTTCGATTCGGATAAACATCTGCCTACTTACCACTTCAAAGCCGGCCTCCCGGGTAACAGTTTCGCCATAGAAGTCGCTGCAGAACTGGGTTTACCCGATGATCTGATCGATCAGGCAAAAACTCTGGCAGGAAGTCAGAATATCGAGATGACCGAACTGCTTGATAAAATGACCAGAGAAAAAAATGAACTGGGTCGGCAGAATTATCAATATCAATTAAAAACCAGTCTGCTTAATCAGAAGATACAGGAACATCAGATCAAGATTGATGCTTTGGAAAAAGAAGCCAGGCAGATCAGAAAAAAATCATTACAGGAAGCCCGGGATTATCTGATCAATCTGCAACGTGAACTTAATTCAGAATTGAATCAATTGAAAAAGACCGATAAGCAGAAACGAAAAAACCAATTGGAACAGGTTTTGTCCAAAACCAGAAAAATTACCCGGAAGATCACAGAAACCGAGGAAGAATTAACACCTCAGGACAGGGAAGAATTGAAACAGGCAAAGATTGGAAAGATCGTCTGGGTTAAAGATTTTGAAACGGAAGGTGAGATTGTTGAGATCAGGGATGAGGTTATCAAGGTAAATATCAACGGTTTTTTTTATACCACTGATCGGAAAAAACTGTTTGAGATCCGGAAGACTGCTTCAGAATCATTGAAAAAAGGAAAGATCACCGTCCCGAAAAGAACAGCAAGAATCGAGCTTAAATTGCTTGGTCTCAGATTTGAAGAAGCTTTACCCGAATTGGAGAATTTTCTCGATGATGCCTGTCTGAACGGACTGGAATTCGTCCGGGTCGTTCATGGAAAAGGTACGGGAGCACTCAGATCAAAGATAAGGCAGTATCTGAGAACAGACAAACGGATCAGTGAATTTCACACGCCACCTCCTGAAGCAGG
>JAFGMF010000110.1 GCA_016927675.1 Candidatus Cloacimonadota bacterium | reverse complement strand
TTATTTTTGATACTGATAAATTTTTTGCTGATTGAATACAGGAGAGTGTATGAAACACTGGGAAAATCCTTTTGGGAAAGAAAAGCCGAAGGTTGTGGACGGAGAACTTCACATTATCAAAGATAGATGCAAGGGTTGCTCTTTTTGCATCGAATTCTGTCCTAATGGAGTTCTGGAACTGTCGACAGAATTTAATATCAAAGGTTACCATCCTCCAGTGGTTGTTAATATTCACAATTGTTCATTTGATGGTCTTTGCGAATCAATCTGTCCTGATTCAGCGATATTCGTAGTGCGTTATAAGGAGAAAACTAATGAGGAAAAGTGATCTTCATGGTGAATTTTTTATTCAGGGTAATATCGCCTGTGCTGAGGCTGCTCTGGCAGCTGGATGCAGGTTTTTTGGCGGTTACCCCATCACACCCGCCTCAGAAATAGCCGAAAGAATGGCTTATAGGCTTCCCCAGCTGGATGGAGTCTTTGTTCAGTTCGAAGATGAAATAGCCTCCATGGCATCAATTCTGGGTGCTTCCTGGGCAGGAGCAAAATCGATGACTTCCAGTTCGGGACCGGGTATTTCTCTGATGCTCGAAAATATTGGACTCGGAATAATGATGGAAACTCCCTGTGTGATCGTCAATGTCCAGCGAGGATCACCTTCCACTGGATTACCTACATCCTGGGGGCAGTCAGACATGATGCAGGCAAGATGGGGATCTCATGGCGATTTTGCTGTAATTGCCCTGTGCCCGAAATCACCTCAGGAATATTTTGATCTTACGGTTAAAGCCTTTAATCTGTCAGAACAATACAGACTCCCCGTATTCGTAATGTCTGATGCTGTGGTTGGTCATATGACTGAGAAAGTCTACATTCCACCGGTTGATGAACTGGAAATAATTGAGCGGAAATATACCAGTAAAAAACCTCAGGATTATCTGCCTTATGAATGTGAGTTTGATGCTGTCCCGGATTTTGCCAAAGCTGGCGATGGATATCGCTATCATACAACAGGATTGACTCACGATGAAAGAGGATATCCTGTGATGACTGAAGAATGCCATGTTAAACTGGTCAACAGGTTGATCAATAAAATAAAGCTTCATGCAGATGATATCATCATGATTGAGGAGAAGGATACCGAAGATGCAGAGGTAATAGTTGTGTCCTACGGGATTACTTCAAGGATTGTTTTCCCGGCTATAAAAATCATGAAGAAGAAGGGGATCAAAGTTGGCTATCTTCGATTGATAACTGTGTGGCCATTTCCGGAAGAGAGGATCCGCCAACTTGCCAGTAAGGTTAATGGATTTGTTGTTGTTGAACTGAATATGGGGCAGGTTTGTCTGGAAGTAGAAAGGTGTGCCAAAAATGCCGTCACAAAGCTTGTTCCTCATCCGGGGGGCGGGATGCCGCAAGTTGAAACGATAACTCAGGCGATACAGGAGGTGGCTGATGCCCGATGATAAATCTCAGCAAACAGAAAATCTTCATCATCCGATGGAAGAATATCTCAGAATGGATAGAATGCCACATATCTGGTGTTCTTCCTGTGGGTTGGGTTCCATCTTAACAGCCTTCATGAAAGGAGTCAAACAGGCTGATGTTGATTTTAATAAAGTGGCGGTTGTATCGGGGATCGGTTGTACTGGCAGGGTTGCCGGATATGTAAAGCTGGATTCATATCATACTACTCATGGCAGGGCAATTCCCTTTGCTACCGGCTTAAAACTGGCAAACCGTGATCTTACCGTTTTTGTGATCTCTGGCGATGGAGACCTGTTTGCAATTGGCGGCAATCATCTGATCCATGCAGCCAGACGTAATGTTGATATCAATGTCATCTGTGTGAATAATTTTATCTACGGAATGACCGGTGGTCAGAATGCACCCACTACTCCGTTAGAGGCTTACAGTTCCACAGCCCCATACGGCAATTACGAACAACCGTTCAACCTGGTAGGTGTTGCAGCGGCAGCAGGTGCTTCTTATGTGGCCAGGTGGTCAGCTCTTCACATGCGACGACTGGCCGAATCGGTCGAAGAAATGACTAAGAAAAAGGGATTCTGTTTTCTGGAAGTTATATCTCCCTGTGCTACGGTTTTTGCTCGGAAAAATAAAGGCGGAACAGGACTGGATCTGCTAAAGGGCTACAAAGACAGATCGGTAATAAATCATAATGCTAATCCACAGGAAATACCTCTTGATATGAACGGAGAAATTGTCTGTGGAGTATTCATAAACAAGGATAGACCAACATTCTGGGAGAATGTTCTGAGTGGTACCGAACGAAAAGTGAAGAAGACCAATCTTTATTATCATGATTCCAAAACAAAATTTTAAATTAACATTCTGAGTGGAGGAAATATGGCACAACTGAGAGTTAAGATTTCAGGATTCGGAGGACAGGGAATAGTACTTTCCTCATATATCCTGGGTAAAGCAGTGACCATTTTTGATGGAAAAAATGCTTCGATGACCCAGGTTTACGGACCTGAAGCCAGAGGAGGTGCCTGCAGTTCGCAAGTTGTTATTTCCGAGGAAGAAGTTGATTACCCTCTTGTGGATACTGCCGATGTCTTAATTGCTCTGTCACAGGAAGGATATGATAAATTCCTGCCGATTCTCAGAGATCAGGGAATCCTTTGTTATGATAGTGATCTTGTTACCAAGTTACATTCACATGACCGAGTAATAGCTAAATCAATTCCGGCTACCAGGATAGCTGAAGAAATGGGCAAGAAAATAGTGGCGAATATTGTAATGCTTGGTTTTGCAACAGCTCAGGCTGAAATATCAACTCCAGACGCAATGCGACAGTCTATTCGAAAATCAGTTCCGGCAAAATTTACCGATCTGAACATGGAAGCGTTTGAGAGAGGATTTAATTATCAAGGAGAGACATAATGTATATCCGGATCAAAGCAGCTGATATTAACAATACTCAGGTAAAGAAAATTGAAGAACTCTCCGGACAGAATATTTTTGACTGCTATCAGTGTGGAAATTGTTCCTCGGGATGCCCGGTGGTTGACTACATGGATATCAGTCCTAACCAGGCAATGCGCCTTGCGCAATACGGCAGGATTGAAGAAGTTCTAAGCAGCGAAATGATCTGGATATGTTCCACTTGTCTCCAATGTTCTTCCCGTTGCCCGAAAGGTATAGATGTTGCCAAAGTCATGGAAGCATTCAGAACAATAAATCTGAGAAATGGAATTGGAGTGGTCAATCCCAAACAGCTGGGAATTACCGAAACTAAAGATATCCCGCCTATTCTGCTGATTTGCGCTATGAGAAAGATGACAGGTTAGGTCAGGAGGAAATTAATGAAATTACCATATTATCCTGGTTGCACTCTCAAAGCTAATGCCAGGCATTTTGAAAAGTCTGCGATCCAAGCAATGGAAAAACTTGATTTTCAGCTTGTGGAAATGAAAGACTGGGTCTGTTGCGGGACTGTTTTTTCCATGACCAGTGATGATCTGATGCTGCAATTGGCCTCTGTCCGCAACCTGCTAAGAGCTGAAAAACAGAACCTGAAAGAGTTGATAGTACTGTGCAGTATGTGTTATAATACACTTAAAAGAGCCAATGATTTTATCGTAAAGGACAAGGGTAATCTCGAAAAGGTAAATAATTTCATGTATAAAGAAAACCTTACTTATAGCGGTAAAATTGAGATATATCACTTGCTTTCGATTTTGAAAGATAGAATCGGTTTTTCGGTGATCGCCGAAAAGGTCAAAAAGAAATTATCTGCTTTGAAGATCGGTGCTTATTATGGTTGCCTGCTGGTAAGACCGGAAGAACTTGCGATTGATAATTTTGAGGATCCCAGCATTTTTGAAGACCTGATTTCTACATTGGGGGGTGAAAGTCTGGATTTTGCCTACAAACTCGAATGTTGCGGGGCATATCAGACAGTTACCAAAAAAGACGTCAGCGTCAAACGTGTTTACGAAATACTCAACTCGGCTCGGGAAAGCGGCTGTGAAGCCATTGTGACAAGTTGCCCCTTATGTGCTTACAATCTGGACTTTCTGCAGAAAGATGTCGAAGAGGAATATCTGGATTTTAACAGGATCCCGGTGTTTTACTTCACTGAATTAATGGCTGTCGCACTGGGATGCGGCTGGGATAAAAACTGGAGTAGTCTTCATTTTACTGATCCTGAACCTTTGCTCAGGGAAAAGGGCTTAATATAAAGGGGATAGAATGAAAAAAATAGGTGTTTTTGTCTGCCATTGCGGGGTTAATATCAAAGATACGGTTGATGTGGAAAAACTGACTGAACAGCTTGCCATCTATCCCGGAGTCACATATATTGAAAATTATATGTTTATGTGTTCGGATCCCGGCCAGAATATGATCAAGAAAGCCATCAAAGAGAAGAAACTTGATGGGATCGTGGTTGCAGCCTGTTCACCGACTCTGCACGAATCCACATTTCAGAATGCGGTCGAAGAGATCGGACTGAACAAGTATCAGTTGGAGGTTGCCAATATCAGGGAGCAATGCAGCTGGGTTCATAATAATATCCAGGAAGCTACCCGAAAAGCAGATCTGATAATTAAAACTGCGATAGAAAAACTAAAATTGAATGAATCATTAAAACCAGTATCTGCGCCTCTTACAAAACGTGTGATGGTGATCGGGGGAGGAATTGCAGGTATCCAGGCAGCTCTGGATATAGCCGACGGAGGATATGAAGTTGTCCTGGTCGAGAAAAAACCTTCCATCGGCGGACACATGATTCAGCTTTCAGAAACCTTTCCCACTCTCGATTGTTCTCAATGTATCCTTACCCCTAAAATGGTTCAATTGGGAAAAAATAAGAAGGTAACTCTATATGTAAACAGTGAAGTTGAATCAATTGACGGATTCATGGGTAATTTCAAGATAAAGATCAAGCGGAAACCTCAGTATGTTGACCCGGACATATGCACAATGTGTGGAGATTGTACAGATGTCTGTCCCGTAGTAGTTCACAGTGAATACGACGAAGGCCTGAGTTGGAGAAGAGCCATTTATGTGCCATTCCCGCAGGCAATTCCGGCTTCTTTTACTATTGATACTGAAAATTGTCTGGGCTTTGAGCCCATTGCCTGTGGCGAATGCAAGAAAGTATGCCAAGCCGAAGCGATTAACTATGATGTTAAAACTGAGTTTTTTGAAGAAGAAATTGGAGCCGTGATCATCGCTACCGGTTTTGATCTCTATCCGGTTGAAAATATTGCCGAATATGGCTATGGTAAATATCCCGATGTACTCAATGGACTTCAGTTTGAAAGGATATTATCAGCTACCGGACCTACCGGAGGCGAAATGTTGCGTCCATCCGATGGGAAGGTGCCTAAAGAAATTGTATTCATTCAATGCTCCGGTTCACGTGATCCGGAACGACATAAATCTTATTGCTCCAGAATCTGTTGCATGTATACTCTGAAACACGCCAAACTCTACAAACATAAAGTACATGATGGACAGCCCTATATCTTCTATATTGATATCAGATCAGGTGGGAAGCGTTATGAAGAGTTTATCCAGCAGGCAGTAAGTGAAGAAGGAATTGTCTATATCCGAGGTAAGGTTGCCAAGGTTTACAAAAAAGGTGATAAGATGATAGTTCATGGGATGGATACACTCACCGGTAAAAAAGTTGAAATTGAAGCTGATCTGGTTGTACTGGCTCAGAGTATCGTTCCCAGTGAAGGAGTGGAAAAACTGATCAAGACATTGAAGTTGAGTTCTGATGATTCCGGCTTTTTGATGGAAGCCCATCCCAAATTGCGCCCACTTGAGAGCCTGCAGTCAGGATTTTATCTCGCCGGAGCGGCTCAGGGGCCTAAAGACATTCCTGACTCAGTATCTCAGGCTTCTGGAGCTGCAGCTAAAATCCTGGCATTAATGTCTAAAGACGAAATTCAGCATGAACCCATTATCGCAGTGGTTGACGAGAATATGTGTTCTGGCTGCGGGATCTGTATCGGAACATGTCCTTATGGAGCCAGAATATTGGATGAAAACAAAGTAGCAATTGTAAATGACATTCTTTGTGAAGGTTGTGGAGCCTGTATCAGCGCCTGTCCTTCCGGGGCGGCTCAGCAGAAGAACCTTACCGATGATCAGATTAACAATATGATCAGGGTTATCCTGTCTTGAAAATGTAAAAATATAAAGGGATATAACATGAAAGCATTTGAACCCAAGATCGTCTGTTTTCTCTGTAAATGGTGTACCTATGCCGGAGCCGATCTGGCTGGTACTTCCAGAATGAAATATCCGCCTAATGGTGTTGTAATAAAAACACTATGCTCATCCAGAATAGATCCGGAGCATATCATGCTGGCTTTTCAGCAGGGATGTGATGGAGTGTTTATCGGTGGATGTCATCCGGGAGACTGCCATTATCAAAGTGGCAATTATAAAACTCAGCGTAGAATAGTACTGCTGAAAAAAATGCTCAAGCAACTGGGAATCAACCCGGAAAGATTAAGACTGGAATGGATTTCTGCCAGTGAAGGAAATAAATTTGCCAACACAATGATTGATTTTACAGAGCAGATAAAAACTCTGGGACCCGTTCCCAAAACGAGTGGCAAGGAGGATAAATAATGGCTGATAAGCGGAAACTGATAAAAGTATATATAACTGGCGAACTTTTTGAAGTCCCTGAAGGTTCTACTATCATCACCGCCATGGAATATGCCGGTTTTCAATTGAAAAGAGGTGTTGGCTGCAGAGAGGGTTATTGTGGTGCGTGTGCAACCGTTTATCGAGAGAAAGGCGATTATAAACTAAAAAGCGGTCTCGCCTGCCAGACAGTAGTAAGCGAAGGTATGGCAATTGCCATGATCCCATTCGTCCCGGCCGAAAAACCCGTTTATGATCTGGATGAACTGTCTCCTGAGATCAGTACGTTTATCGATTTATTCCCCAATGTTTTCCGCTGTGTTTCCTGTAATACATGCACTAAATCATGCCCTCAGGATATTGAAGTGATGGATTATGTCCAGGCAATCATCCGGGGTGATCTTGAACGTGCAGCAAATCTGTCATTCGACTGTATCCGCTGCGGTCTTTGTGCGCTACGCTGTCCCGCCGAAATTGTCCAGTACAATAATGCTATTCTGGCTAGACGACTCTATGCCAGGTATCTGGCAAAAAAGAGTCCTGAACTGGAAACCAGAATCAAAGAATTGGAGAAGGGAAAATTCAAAAAGGAAATTGATCAGATGAAGAAAATGCCGCGTGAGAAATTATCAGAGAAGTATTACAAACGCGAGATCAAGATTTCATAAAGGGGAGCAATAATGTATCCGGAATATATGCTTGAATCTATTAAAAAAGTTGATAAAACCAGAGCAAAACGTTTGGAAATAGCCAAAAAATACGGAAAAAAAGTGTATCCTCCAATGAGTGAAGAAGAGAGAAAAGAAGTTCTTTCCACTTATCATCCAGATTATAAAGATGATGCCAGAAAAGCAGTGAGAATCGGTCCCAACAAAGGTGAAATGATCACCAATGAAGTTGTGGATATTCTGGAATCATATCCCCGTAATGATCCTCATGTTTTTGATCTGAACAAAGTCGATCTGGAAACTGATGTATTGGTTATTGGCGCTGGTTCTGCAGGCTTGGCAGCGGCTATTGAAGCATCTAATCTAGGTTCCAGAGTGACGATTATCACTAAGTTACGGCTTGGTGATTCCAATTCTATGATGGCTCAGGGTGGAATTCAGGCAGCAGATCAGAGCGATGATTCACCGGTTCATCATTATCTTGACGTAATCGGAGGCGGGCATTTTGATAATAAACCTGATCTGGTGGAAGCGCTGGTTATGGATGCGCCTCGTTCAATTAAATGGCTGGAAGATCTGGGAGTGATGTTCGATAAGAATCCCGACGGAACCATGATGGTAAAATCAGGAGGAGGTACTTCAAGGAATCGGATGCATTCTGCACGTGACTATACCGGAGCGGCTATCTGCAGAGTTCTCCGGGATGAAGTATGTAACCGTCCGGATAAAATTAAATACATAGAATACACAGCCGCAACCGAACTGGTTCTTGATGAACATAAACATGTTGCCGGGGCTATCATTTTTCATCTGGAAAACAAACTTTATTCCATAATCAAAGCCAAAACAGTTATTCTAGCTACAGGTGGGTTCGGCAGATTGCACATCAGAGGATTTGAGACAACTAATCATTACGGAGCTACTGCCGATGGTCTTGTGATGGGATACAGAGCCGGAGCAAATATGCTGTTCATGGATTCAGTTCAATATCATCCAACCGGTGCGGTTTTTCCTGAACAAATTGTCGGATTTCTCTGTACCGAGAAGATCCGTGGATTAGGGGCTCAGCCGGTTAACAATCAGGGAGAACTTTTCGTTTATCCCATGGAGCCAAGGGATATTGAAGCTTCGGCTTTCATCAGGGAATGTGAGCAAAACCGAGGTGTTACAACTCCCTCAGGTTTGAAAGGTATCTGGCTTGATACACCTTTGATCGAATTGATCAACGGACATGGAACGATCGAGAAATATCTTCCGGCAATGTTACGGCAGTACCGGCGCTTTGACATTGATGTAAGAAAATATCCCATGCTGGTATATCCAACTCTCCATTATCAGAATGGCGGATTGGAAATCGATGATAACGCAGAAACCAAAGTTCCCGGATTATACGTAGCTGGAGAAGCTTCCGGCGGCATACATGGGCGTAACCGCCTGATGGGTAATTCCCAACTTGATATTATCGTATTCGGCAGAAGAGCCGGTAAAAATGCAGCACTGAAAGTCAGCAAAGGGATAACACTTGGTAAATTGAGTCTGAAACATGTTGAAGATTATATTCATGAAGTAGATAAGCTGGGCATAGACAGAAAAAGAATTTCACCTGTTGTACTGCCGGATTATATACCCGATCATATCAAAGCAAAACAGCTTACAGCAAATTATCAGGGGACGATAATCTAACGTTTCCAGGAGGATCAAATGGCAAAACCAAAAATAGCATTTTACTGGTGTGCATCCTGCGGAGGATGTGAAGAAGCGATAGTGGATCTGAATGAAGATATCCTCAAGGTGGCTGAGCTGGTTAATATCGTGTTCTGGCCATGTGCCATGGATTTCAAATACGCTGATGTCCGTAATATGAAAAAAAATGAGTTGACCGCAGCTTTTATCAATGGCGCTATCCGAACGGATGAACAGGAAGAGATGGCACATCTGCTTCGTAAAAAAGCTAAGATCGTTATTTCTTTCGGTGCCTGTTCACATCTTGGAGGAATACCTGG
>JAFGMF010000109.1 GCA_016927675.1 Candidatus Cloacimonadota bacterium | reverse complement strand
GCAGAATTCACTTTTTCTTGAGGCTGTAAGAGAATTTCTGCAATAAGGAGAACAAGGTGAAATCGAATAAAGTGGATTTCTACTATTTTTCCGGGACTGGTAATACTTTTCTGGTTGTCCGGGAGATTAAAAGTTTCTTTGAAGAAAATAGATATCAGGTCAATTTAATTAAGCTCGAAAAAGCTGATCCAGCCCAAGTGAATCTTGAACATACGATTGGTCTGGCATTCCCGATTGCAGCTTTCTCGACTTATCCTTTCGTCTGGAATTTTCTGAAATCGCTCCCTTTAACCGATAAGAGTACAGAGATTTTTATGGTTACAACCATGGCTGGGAGCAGTGGTTTCATCATCCCTGCTCTGAATCATCTGTTACGAAAAAAGGGCTATGATCCTTTCGGAGCAAAGGGGATCATAATGCCCAACAACTTGAATTTCCGCAATCTTCCTCTTGCAAGGTACAGCCGGATAGTGGAAAAAGGGTTAGTACAAGCAAGGAAATTCGCTCATGATCTGCTTTTCGGATTCAGCCACTGGAAAAAATCTCCTTTCCCAGCTTCACAAATCAACAAATTCCTGCAGACTGAAAAGCCCTGGCAATTTATGCAGAAATTTCTGGGGATGTCGATCGATACGGGGAAATGTATCAAGTGTGGATTATGTTACCGGCTTTGCCCTGTAGAAAATATCCTGATGGAATATTTTCCGGAATTCCAGCAGCAATGTCAATCCTGTATGCGCTGTATTTCCTTCTGCCCTACAGAAGCTATCCATCTAAGAAAACGTAAACTGCATCCCTACCAGGCTGTTAAAGCTGAAGAGTTAATCTGATTTAAAAACTATTATAAATACAGTACCTTGAGGTGAATTGTCCTCCACCTTTATCGTTGCTTCATAGCTTTCGAGTGCTTTTTTTACGATAAACAGACCTAAGCCGGAACCTGCGGTTTTTCCAAAGGTAAAACTTTCATCAAATATTTTCTCTTTAATGTTATCGGGAATTCCGATCCCAAAATCTTTAAGGACAACAGTACATTTACCTTTTTCCGGATAAATAGCTATTTCCAGTTTTTCCGTTTGGGAATGTTTCTCAGCATTCCCGATAAGATTGCTGAAAATAGATTCCAGCGCCTGATCGGCTATGACTGATCCATTCCCGGAAATAGAGAATTCCAGAGCGGGAAATTCGGGAACAAGTTTTTCCAGGATCTGCCTCAGGTCGTAGATCATCAACTTCTGCTGCTTCAAACTGATCGTTTCGAATTCCTGCATTCTTTTAATCAATTCAATACTGGCATCTATCTTTGTTTTGATTTCCGTTATCAACGACGCATCCTGTTTTATAGCAAAGATCCTCAAAGCACTTATCACAACTGCAAGATTATTGGTCAGATCATGTCTCAGTATTTTATTGATTAACTTCAGTTGCTCCCGGTTTTCTTTGATTTCTCTTTCAAACTCTTTTCTTTCCGTTATATCTCTGAATATCTCAAATGTACCTGTTTTTTTACCATTTTCATCATATTTATCTGTTGAAGTTATGATCAGATATTTTATTCGATTTTTATCCGTCTTTACCTTAACTCCGAAATCGCTTTCACCTTTAGCATCGTTTTGTTCAATAATAAAATCATTGAAATTCCTATTCTCCAGTTCTTTTTCTTCAACTTCCAGGATTGCCCCGGCTGCCGGATTGGCAAAAATAATTTTCTTTTCCAGATCCAGGATGACAATACCCTCGCCTTGATGGGTCACAACCTGTCTGTATTTTTCCTCACTCTTTTTAAGAAGCTGCTCCGCCTTTAATCTTTTTTCGATCATCTCATTCGCAGATTCAGCCAGAATTTTAAATTCGGTAAAACTCAGCAGTTCAGAATCGATTCTGGTTGATTCATCAGCTGCTTTCTGGAAAAAATTCAGAAAGATCTGGAAATTTTTCCGGGTTTTATAAAAGACTATTCTGGAGATAATAAAAATGACAACCAGTAAAACTAACAATATTATCAGAATTTTGATTATATCTTTTCTGATGTTTTTTTCAATTTTCTCTCTTAAATTTTCTATTTCCGGTGTAACATCATTTATGTAAAATCCTGCCCCCACCATCCATTTCCACTGAGGAAAACCCTTGATAAAGGATATTTTTTCTTCTGGTTCGAATCCATCCATCTTTCTCCATGAATAGTGGATGAAATCCCCTGCGGGATTTTCGACGGCCTTTCTTTCTTCCTGGATGACCTTGACCCCCAGGGGATCGCTTAAATCCCATAAATTTCTCTTTTCCTTTACTATTTCGCCATCGGTAATCAAAGCATCACCCTGATTAGTATTAACAAAGATATAACCGCTGGGACCGAATCTGATCCTGCTTAATCTTACCAGACTTTCCTGTTGAATATCTTTTTCGACATTGTCGATATATTCTCCCGTGCCGAAATACCAATCCAGAGGCTCGAAATACTTAACAAATGTGATTTTGGGATAGATCATCTCATCACTGCTTCCCGGTTTGCGCCAGTAATCCCTGACAAATCCCTCACCTCGGGTTTTAATGATTTTAATCTCATCTCTGATCACATAATTACCCTTGGCATCCTGTAAATCCAGCAAATTCTGATTCTCGAACTGAGGTGCCACCGGATATAACTTCTCCACTCCGTCCAGGGAAACCGCAAAATAATAACCTCTGCCGTTGTTAAACCTGATCGGTCGAAGCGCAGTTTT
>JAFGMF010000011.1 GCA_016927675.1 Candidatus Cloacimonadota bacterium | reverse complement strand
AGAATCGAAGCCTGGATCATCCTTACTGCCGGATGATTCCCCGGTCTGATCCGGAATAACTCCCATTTGAGTGGAGGAGTAACTGCAGCAAGAAATTTATCAGTTTCAGGTTCACTTGCAGGAGAGCACAGGCTTTTCAGATTTTCGGGTAATTTTTCCTTCAGGTTGGAATAGTTGAGAAGCAGGAAAATGATTTTTTTTTCTCGAAAATCATTCTCCAGGGCACATTGCAATTTACGATAGGTTATCTGATTGGAAAAAAGTAACATCTGGAATTTGTTTTTGCTGTAACCCAGAGCTTCCATTATCCCCTGATAGAGAATCTGATCATAATCCGTAAAATACAGTTCTGCCTTAAACCTTTTAATCTTGTTTTCCAGCCGCTTCTGTCCGAGACGGCTTAACAGCGGAATGAGAATATCACCTGATAAGCCGGCAAAGAAACTGCAGAATTCCGGTTTTGGTATGAAAGGAAGATCTTTATAGCTGGAAAGCAGTTTTTCGATTTCCTGATCAAGAAAATTACAGATCTCCAGGATCTCGATTTTTCCGCCCTGCTCTGAAATGGTCATGTTTAGCTGATCATCATGATTATAAACAACGTGCAGAATAGTGTTGTTATAAGCGGGATCTTCATCATGATGGTGATTCACCCAGTCACGGCTGTTAAGGTGGATCTCGACATCGCCATGCATAACCAGGCTGTTGATCTTGATAACAGCATCCCGAAAATCAGGTCCGAAATCGGTATTCCATCTACCCTGATAGATTATCTCCACCGAATTTCCGGATACGGTTTTCAGATTTCTCTGAAGATGCTGAGCATCCCAGATATGATAAATAAATTTCTCCTGAAACATCTGTCCCTCCACTGGTTATTTTAGTGGTGGATGAGCTATGTTCAGCAGAAATAGAGCAGTTCGGATTATTTATTCGCCCCGATCTGATCGAGGATAAGTTTGATTTCTTCGGCAATAGCCAGACAAGATGTTAAACCGGGGGATTCTATGCCGATCAGATTGATGAAACCCGGAAAACCCCGTTCGCTCTCTTCCCGGATATAAAAATCTCTGAATTTTTCATCGGGAGCCTGTAATTTTGGTCTGATCCCGCAGTCATCCAGCTGCAATTGTTCTTCGGTTATGGGAAGATAACGGTTAATTGCTCTCAGAAAATCCAGTTTATAAGTTTCATCCATTTTATAATCGATTTTATCTACATAGTAGGCATTGGGACCAAATCTGACATCCCCGTTGAGGTTGATCGATAAATGTATTCCCAGAGAGATACCTTTAGGATCAGGAAGAGGATAGACTAAATGTTCAAATCCTTTAAGCTTGGAAGATTTATAGTATTCACCCTTGCACAGATGAATGGCAAGTCTGTTCTCAGCGGGATTTATTCCGAGTGAAGCAGAAATTTCAGCGCAGGATAGACCGGCGCAATTGATCAGAATTCTGGTTCGGTATTCTTCTCCGTTACTGAAACTGACGCGATAGCGGTTAACTTCTTTGCAAATGGCTGTAGCTTCCATCTCGTAAATTATAAATCCGTCCAATGATTCAATTTCTGCAGCCATTGTTTTCATCAGTGTGTGTGTATCCAAAATTCCGGTTGATGGAACGAACAGCGCTTTAAAGCCGATAATATCGGGCTCCAGCTGGTGAATTTCATCACGTTCGATCAGCCTCAGTCCTTTAACTCCGTTCTGCTCGCCATTTTTCTGCAGATTGTACAGTGCAGGTAATTCTTCCAACGTGGTTGCAACAACAATTTTGCCACAGTTACTGAAAGGAATGCCGTTATTTTTGCAATATTGATAGAGCAGTTCATTACCCTGAATGCATAATCGTGCTTTCAGGCTGCTGCCGGGATAATAGATACCGGAATGAATGACTTCACTGTTTCTGCTGCTGGTATGCCGACCGAAGGTATTTTCCCGTTCAACGACCACAACATCTGAATAATCGGCAGCCAGGATCCGACCGATAGATAATCCTACTGCTCCGGCACCGATGATCAGGATATTGACATCTTCCATTATACTCCGACTGATATAGTTACATCGTTAATTCAAGATTATCTATAAGCCTTGTGTCTTCGATAAAAACTGCTGTCAATATTCTCACACCTTGCTCAAGAATCTCGACGGTTTGAAGACTTTGAGGATCAACAGCTGCAAGATAGTCGATTTTTCCGCCGGCTGATTCGATCACTTCTTTCATTTCAGCCAGAACGATATTAGGATCTATGAATCCTTTTTTAAACATATCCTGAGCTGTCATTAATGAGTTATAGAGGCACAGTGCTTTTTTTCTTCCCTGAGGAGACAGATATTTATTGCGCGAACTCAGAGCGAGTCCATCTTTTTCACGGATCAGCGGACAGCCTATTACCTCAGTATTAACATTCAGGTCTTTAACCATGGTTCTGAGAATGACCAGCTGTTGAAAATCTTTTTCACCGAGATAAATCCGTTTTGGCTGGATCAGATTTAATAATTTGATCACAATGGTGGTAACGCCTCTGAAATGATTCGGTCTGCTTTTTCCGCACAGGATAGTTGAAAGTTCAGCGACAGATACCCAGGTTTTGAAATCTTCAGGATACATAAGCTGATCAGAAGGGAAGAAAACAGTGTCGACTCCTGCTTTTTCAAGAAGCGCAATATCTTTATCCAGATCCCGGGGATATGTAGACAAATCCTCATTTTCGCCAAACTGGGTGGGATTGACATAAATACTCACGATCGT
>JAFGMF010000108.1 GCA_016927675.1 Candidatus Cloacimonadota bacterium | reverse complement strand
GTCATTGCGAGCGGAGACGCGGCAATCCGTTTTGGTAAAAAACATAAAAGGGATCTATCCGTAGGAGATAATGCAGATTGTCTGATCACGATATCTGGTCAACTTTTCAGCTGAGCAACAAAGAAGAACCTGATCCTGAAAAGTTAATGATACATTTATTGACAGATTTACCCGAGTTTGAAAGATAACCACTATGAGTAAGGTTTCGGCATTTTTTCTGAAAAAATATTTGCGTTCCCCCCGTCGGGAATGGTTACGTTTTGATTCCCTTTTCATGGTAATCGGGATTATCATCTCGGTAGCGACCCTCACGGTTGCTCATTCTATCTTCGAAGGCTATGAGACGGTTCTGAAAAGAACAATTCTCGGAGTCAATTCGCATATCTATTTTTTCAATCCAGGCGAAGATAATCTCCGTGAAGCAGAAATATCTGAAATTCAGGATTATCTGCAGACTCAGCCGGAATTTTTTTCTTCAGCCAGGATAATCATGACTCAGGTGATGGCTGTGGTTGACAACAGGATAGAAGGCTGTCTGCTGCGCGGGATCGAATGGCAGAGAGCCGATCTGCCCACCCTATACCGGCAATATGTTTTTCAGGGTGATCCGGATCTTGACATGCCCGGAAGCACCGTTATCGGTTACCGTCTTGCCCGGGAACTTAATGTAGATGTTGGCGATACAATTAAACTGGTCAGCCCCATCAATACCAGGATTACTCCTCTGGGAATGAAACCCAGAGAAGAGAAGTTCAAGATTGTCGGGCTCTATCGTTCCGGGATGTACGAGTATGACAGTAAATATGTTTTTCTTGATCTTGACGATGCAGCAGCTTTTACTGGTAACGATGATTCATATTCGATGCTGGAAGTAAGATTGAATGAATCTGCCATCGAAAAGGCTGATTATCTTGCCTGGAATTGGGAACGATTCTTCAATACAGATTCCTACCGTTTCCAGATAAGTTCCTGGATCGATTTCAATGGCAGCCTGTTTAGTCTGTTGAAACTGGAGAAGTGGGTGATTTTTATTATCCTAAGTTTTCTGATCCTGATCGCATCTTTCAATGTTGTCAGCTCTGTTTCTACATCCATCCTGGAAAAACGTAAAGAACTTGGGATAATGAAGGCTTTTGGAACCTCGGAGAAGTTATTGAAGATGATTTTTCTTGGTAAGATCATGATCGTTTCCGCTTTCGCCGTGATCAGCGGTATTCTGCTCGGCATATTGCTTTCTCTGGCTATCAGCCGGCAGACTTTTTTCCTGCTCAAGGCGGATGTCTATTTTCTGGAAAATATCAATGTTCGATTTTATCCGGAAAGTTTGCTGCTGATTATCGGGGTTGCTCTGCTGATTGTTTTTCTCGCAGCTCTGATACCTTTGCGCCGGATAACTGAACTCGGCGTAACAGATATCCTGAGAAAAAAATGAACAAGGAGTTGCTTTGATCATACTGGAAGTAAAAAACCTGTGTAAAAGTTATCTCGAGAGTAAAGAAAAACTCGAAATTCTCAAAGGTGTCGACCTGAAGGTGATGAAGGGTGAAACTCTGGCGATCTCCGGAGAATCGGGCAGCGGGAAAAGTACTCTGCTTCACCTTCTTGGCATGCTGGACAGTGCAGACAGCGGTGAGATCCTCTATTCCGGAAAAAAAATCACAATTAAAGACAGGGGGATAAATAACTTCAGGAATCAGAAAATTGGATTTGTCTTTCAATTCCATTATCTGCTCGAAGATTTTACAGCGATTGAAAATGTAGCCATGCCGATGTTTGTAAGAACCGGTAATTATCAGAAAAGTGTTTCCCGAGCCGGTGAACTCTTACAGATGCTTGATCTTTATGCCCGTAGAAAACACTATCCCAACCAATTGAGTGGTGGAGAGCAGCAACGAATTGCGGTAGCCAGAGCTTTGATTAATGATCCGGAACTGGTGCTGGCAGACGAACCGACGGGAAACCTTGATGAAAATCACAGCATCGAATTGATCAGTTACATTCAAGAATTAAACCGTAGCCGTCAGCAGACTTTTATTATTGTAACCCATAACAAGACTATTGCAAACCAGATGGACAGGCATTTGTTCCTGTCTGAAGGCGTGTTAAAACCTTTTTCCGATTAATTAATGAGACCCACTCGTGAAGAAACAAAAATGGCTGTTGATAATCGTCGGAATCCTGTTTGTGATCAATATCCTCTTTTTTGTTCTAGTTCGTTTAGTAAAGGTGGACAAAGCTGTTCAGAATAAACTGGAGAATTATCTGTCTCAGAAACTGAACGCAGAAATTACAATCGAAGAATTCAGTTTTAACGATAAACAGATAAATATCTACGGCTTGTCGATTGTTGATCAGAACGGTAATTTCGAGATCCAGGTTCCCCAGATTTATCTCGATTATAAGATTAGCGACCTTTTCTTCTCGGGATTCACCAGAACAAAGTCAGTAGAGAAAATGTTTGTCTATCAACCCCAATTGAAATTTCATTATCAAAGTACCGGATCGTCTGCAGAAAAATTTACCTTTCCAGATTTGAACGATTATTTTAAGGAATTGACCATCTTTCAGGGAAATCTTGATTTGGAATTGGATGATCCCGGTTTCTATCTGAAAAAAAAAATTC
>JAFGMF010000107.1 GCA_016927675.1 Candidatus Cloacimonadota bacterium | reverse complement strand
CCACTCAAGTGCGCAGATCAAGTATAGAAGTCGGTGGTATCATCCAGGAAAACACTGTCTGGAACGCAGACACGGTAAAAGTAACGGCAGATGTTCAGATAATGGATCAGATTAAATTATCGATCAGTCCGGGAGTTCAGGTCGAATTTCAGGGTTATTATCAGCTTCAGGTTGATGGTTGCCTAGAAGCTTCAGGGAGTCCGGAAGCTTTTATCCGGTTCACCAGTGCCAATCCTGAGCTATTCCAACCCGATTCCTCACTCACCGGCTGCTGGCAGGGAATCAGATATAGCGGCACTTCTGCAGTTAATGATTCTTCTCTTTTCCAATACTGTGTCTTCGAATGCAGTAAAACGCTTGATGAATATGATCCTGGGGGAGTTTTCGGATTATTCAATTTTTCCAAAATCGCGATCCGGAATTGTATATTTCAGGATAACCTCGGCACATATGGAGGAGTTCTGTCCTGCAGATATAATTCCAACCCTATTTTCTGTAACAATCTGGTTTACGGCAACTATGCTCTGATCAGCGGATCGGTGCTCTATTCATCCTATTCTTACCCGAAAGTTATAAATAATACCATCATCAATAATCAGATGCTGAATGAAGAATTTTTCTGGGCTACGGCTGCGATCCACAACTTTATTTCCAAACCGCTTATCTGGAATAATATCATCAGAGACAATTATACCGCTTATTTCGAATACTTTCAATTACTCGAAAACAAGCAGTATTATACTGTTTGTAATAATATAGAGGATGCTGAAGAGGGTAATGGCAATATAGATCTTGATCCACTCTTTCTGCTGGCCGGCTCTGATCCGTATTCTCTATTACCTGTTTCTCCGTGCATAGATAGTGGAACTCTTCATCCGGAATATAGCTCCACAACTGATTTGAAAGGAAATCCAAGATTATTTGGAGCTGAAGTGGATATGGGAGCGTATGAGTGGCAGGAAACCAGCTGGGGAAATGATGTCTGGTCAGTGGGAAATTCATTTACTAATTATCCCAATCCGTTCAATCCCTCGGGTGCCGGTCGCAGTCTAATGACAACAATTTCCTTTGTAACCCAGGTTCAAGCCGAGAAAACGGAGATTTCAATTTTCAATTTGAAAGGGCAACAAGTGAAAGAGCTTGTTAATGAAGTTCTAGAAGCAGGTTCACATACCGTTACGTGGGATGGCAAAGATGAAAACGGTAAATCAGCTCCCTCAGGAATTTATTTCTGCAGAATGAAATCTGGTGACTTTGTACAAAACCGGAAAATGATGCTGATCAAATAACCGATCAGGGTGAAGTAAGAAGGATTTTTGTCTGATCTGCTTTCACCACATTATGATAGAATTCCCTGAAGAGAGGATATTCTTCAGGTGAAATGTGTTTTGAATTAAAAATCAGGTTACGTTCTCCGGAAATCACACCATCTTCATAAACCAACTTAATGTTATATTCTGCATTAGGGCAGCTGTAGGAGATTGTTCCGGGTAATTCAAGAGGCATCCAGCCTGAGGGAAGATTCACGTTGATCCTGGCTTGATAAACATCTACATTACCGTTCCAGATAAACGGATAATCACGTTCATCCATAAAAATACTACTTTCCGTTGTCAGTTTATCTGCCCAGGGAAGTACCATTAATTTGTAATTCCCTACATTTTCGAGGTAATTGGGAACTTCATAGGAGTATTCGTAAAGAAACTCCTGTTTAAGAGCATCCGGTTCGATTAAGTTAAAACTTATCAAATTACAATTCTGATGCTCCCTGCTGAGTATCTCATGCAGTTTTTTATTTCTCTCTTTTTCGGAAATATGGCGATATGCATAGCGCATACTGGCACCTACTTCACCGGATTTTGAGCAGACATTTGAGATTGTTATGGAATCAAGTTCGTCTACGGTCACTTCACTTTCTCTGGTAATGATATTTTTCATAAACTGATCCGGAGAAAGATAAGCCGGGGAAGTCGTATTATCATTGATTATCAGATAGAATGCCTGTTTATCGGAAGACGGGATCGAGCCAACAGGATAATTCTTCGCGGTGGGATCGAAAAATTTCACACCTGATTCGGTATGAACGGCAACAATGCAGTGATTAAAGGAGTTTGTCGAGGGAAGATCTTTAACCAGCTGTCCCTGATTATTAGTGTTGATCAAGACAAAATCTGCACTAATGCCGGCTTCTTTCAACATGGTTATCATCAGACATGACATGTCTTTGCAGTCCCCAATCTTCGTTGTCAGAACATCTCTTGCTTTTTGAGGTACGAATCTTGACTGGCGGAAGGGCACACTGCTGTAAGTGATGTTCTCGGTAATGAATTCATAGATCAGAGAAATTTTATCTTCCTCAGAATATTCCTGATCAGGGAGAAGATCATTTATCAGATCCTCTATCTCATAAGTAATTTTAGTTTTGTTGTAAGCAAGATCGGAAAACCAGTCGATAATGAATCTCCAGTCCGGGATACTGGAGTAATGCAGGATTTTCCCGCAGTAATCTAGATCGGGCATTCCGTATTCATGTTCAACTGCGGGTTCATCTGTCAATTCCCAGATATAGAGGTCACCTTCCGTGGTTTTATCCAGAACGGGTTCCAGTTCAAAGTTCTGGCAGCTATACTCAAATTCTCTATCGTCAGGGACCAGTAGAGAGTAGCGGATCTTTTTTGCAGGATAGAAAAAATTAAAATTTACTTGATCCCAGAAATTAGCGAGTAGCTCTCCGGAGAAGTAATCTTTCAATTTCCAGCGGAGATAGATGAAATCGTTAACTTCGATATTTTTGATAACAACCGTATTTTGATCGATATCAGCCTTGATTTTTTCTCCATTACTTTTAATAACAATGGCTTCCTCGATGGTCAAAACCTGGTTATAATAATTATACGGAATCTTCATTTCAGTATGTTCCTCAATCCCGGTGCGAGTTAAGATTTTGATCAGGATCTCATTCTGGAATTCAGAACCGCCAAATTCGTAAACGACTTTTTTCATGTCGTGTAAGAGGATCAGAGAATTATCGTTGGGATATTCAGAAGCCTCTGGAGCTGCAGCGATCGTTTCTTCGAGAGAAGTGACGGGAAAGACGTTGAAAATCGATTTTTTCCCTTCAAATTCTCTGATCAGGGCACGTGCTTCGTAGTTTGTAGGATCGTATTTAATCGCCTGTTGGTAGGCTTCGATCGTTTTAGCTGTTTCACCGAGAAACTGAGATATTTTTCCCAAAAGGTTCCAGTAAGCTCCAACCACGGGACTAATCTGCAAAGCAGAATCGGCCAGCTGGTAAGCTTTATCATAGAGTTGATAATTATAATAAACCTGAGCCATGGAATAGCAGAAAGAGGATGAACTTGGGAAAAGATCCCGTGCAGCCAGCATTATTTCTTCCCATTTTTCCAGTTGTGAGTTTTCCAGGTAGCAATTGGCCAGAACAGTCAGATTATTTATCGAATAATTTCCTTCCAGGGCTTTCTGATAGATATTGATCGCTTCATTGTAATTATTGGAAGCATTGATCTCCAGCATTGCTTTGATGGAGACAAAATCGTTATCATATGGATACTTATCATAAGCTTTATTGATCATGTTGTAGAATTTCTCATAAAGTTCTTTTTCTCCGAAATACTCAATATAAGCATAATATACTTCGGGAGAATCAGGAAGAAGCTGCTCGAGATCCTGGATAAGCTCGTATACTTTGTCAAAATCCTCGGCATACATAAATTTATTGATCATATAAGTAATTACTAAAGGAATGGTTAGTTTTCGGGAATAGAGATATTCCATGGCAGATGAATATTCGTCATATTTTTCTTGTCTGGCATACGCTTCCAGCAAATGATATTTGATCAGAGCGCAATCCGGTTCCCGATTAGCCAGTT
>JAFGMF010000010.1 GCA_016927675.1 Candidatus Cloacimonadota bacterium | reverse complement strand
GGATCACTGTGAATTGGATTATAACAAGTATTTTCTGCAGGAAAGATCCTTTGCCCTGAGTAAGCAGATTTCCACGCAGGATATTTGCTGACTTAATATTGGTGAGCACGAATGCATTGTAACTTCCCGAAAGAAAGACAATCAAAGCCAGAAAACACACAGAAGCCAGGATCACATTGAGATTGAAAAATGCTCCCAGTTTCATTTCAGCACCCGTTAATTGATTGAAAAAAGGAAGCAGAAGTTCCATTAGACAGAATGCCAGCAGAAATGACATAAGTGCGTAGATAAACGATTCAGCATAACATTGCCAGACTAAATGTCTCTTCCCTGCTCCCACGATTTTACGTATTCCCAACTGTTTAATATTCTTTATTCCAACCGAAACCGACATATTTATGAAATTCAGACATCCGATAAGTAATACGACCAGAGCGATCAAAGAGTAAATCTGGATATGATAAGTATTGGCTTCAGGAATTATTTTGTACTTCACGTTTTTATCCGTATGAATTTTTGTAAGCGGTTGCAAGTAGAAATAGTTATTAAGCCAGGTTCTGTCTGTATATTTTTTATATTCCTCATGATAATGATCACTCAGTTGTTCAAGCTGTGTGTGCAGGCTGGCAACTTCCGTATCCTTCTTTAGTTTAATGTAAGTGTATTTACTATGATAATCGCGCCAGTACTCATCCAGCCAGGGAAGATGTTTTTTAATGGTACTTTCACTCAGCAGCATGGAAACAGGAATATGCGTATTGGAAGGTGTGTCCCTGATAACGGCTGTAATTTCGTAATCCTCTCTTACCACAGGGATGTACCAGTCATAATCTATCTCAATATTAAGCCTTTTCCCAATTACATTAAGTTCTCCGAAATACTTCATCGCCATTGATTCCGTAATAACCAGATCATTGGGATCATTCAATGCTGTGAGTTCATCTCCGAATATGAACTCGTATTTGAAAATATCAAAAACCTCAGGAGTGGTAAAATAGAGATTCGTTTCAAAATAGCTGTTCTCTCCATGTTGAATAAGTACATTTTTCCTGTTTTCAAAAGGAGGGATCATTCTTGTCATTTTTTCTATCTGCGGACATGATTCTGCTAAAATCGGCTCAACGGGACCGGGCACAGAATTGGAATAAAACTCACCTGTCTGACTTTGATGATAAAATTCGACCCGGTATATTCTCCCTGCATCCTGGTGGTAATTGTCATAATTCAACTCGTGATGAACATAACTGAAAATCAGCACACAGCAGGCAATTCCCAGACTGAGCCCGAAGATATTAACAATCGCATATCCCTTTTGTTTCTTTATGCTCCGAATTGATAATGATATGAAATTCTTGATCATTCTGTCTCCGTTAATAAAGCTTGAAAAAGCTTATCTCGTTTAAGTGGTTCTGGTTGTCGCGGTAAAGCTCCGAACGCAATCGTGATGATAGATAAAAAGAGTTTTAATGTAGGTTTACTCATATTTCAGAGCATCTACCGGATTTACATTGGCTGCCCGAAACGTTTGGAAGCAGATTGTTACCAAAGCGATCAGAATACCGATACCGCTGGAAAAAATCAAAACATAGATATCCAGACTTGTCCGATAGGCAAAATTCTGCAGCCATTTATTCATACTGAAATATATCAATGGCCAGGCGATCAGATTGGCTGTAAACACCCATTTCAGGAAGCTGAAAGTGAGCATTTTGACGATCGCCATAGCAGGTGCCCCCATCGTTTTGCGGATACCGATTTCTTTACGTCTTTGCGTGATTGTGAAACTTACCAAGCCAAGCAGACCCAGGCAGGCGATGAAAATAGCCAGACCGGAAAAAACGTTCACGATCTTGCCGGTCACAGCATCCCGTTGATAAATATTATTAAATTCATCATCCATAAATGAGAAGGTGAGTGGATAATCGGGATAAACTTCCTGCCACACTTCCTTCACGTACTGCATGGCGGTCTCCACCTGACCTGGTGCGATCTTGGCAATCACAATGTTTCCCGGGCCTCTGGTAAGTGGAAAAATAATAACAGGCTCGATATTCTGGTGCATCTCGATGAAATGGAAATCTTTAACAACACCACGCACCGCAACACCGAGTGAATCCTGGGGTCCGAAGAAAAATCGTTTCCCGATTGGATCATCCCAGCCCAATTTTCGAGCTGCGGTCTGGTTGATGATCACCTCGAAATTGTCGTTGTTCATCACCGGCAGAAAATTCTCACCGGAAACGATCTTCATCCCCAAAGCATCAATGGCATCTGCGCTGAGCGACACCTGACTCATGATCCAGATATCTTCATCGGTAGCGTCTTCCGGGTTTATCCCGGTTCTGCCGAATGTTCTTCCGGGCACATTCCCGGCAGTTGCCACTTTCTGGAAGGCACCGTGTTTTTTCAATTCTTCCTGTAAAAGTTCGATGCCTTCATACATGGCAGAATCCTGCATATCAAATAGCAGAACCTGTTCCCGATCATAACCCAGATCTTTATTTTTTATGAACTTAAGTTGTTTCTGTACCACGGCTGTAGAGCCAATCAATGCAATGGATAACGTAAACTGGAAAATGACCAGAACCGTTCGTAGCGATGTTCCCTTTTTGCCGCTTTTGAACGAACCTTTGAGCACTATGACGGGTTTGAAACCGGATAGTACAAAAGCCGGATAAAGACCGGAAATGAATCCGACAACAATCAGCAACAGCAGGATGAAAGAAAGAGCAATCCGGTTTTCCAGAAAATTCAGATTGATGCTGGTTCCGCCCAGATCATTCATCCAGGGCAATACAATTTCCACCAGCGGAATCGACAGAATGAGAGCGATCAGAGTGATTACCATGGATTCACAGATAAACTGCTTTACCAGTTGTGTTCGCATTGATCCCACCACTTTACGGATGCCCACTTCCCGTGCTCGCTGCATGCTTTTAGCTGTGGAAAGATTCATATAATTCACGCAGGCAATGATCAGAACAAGTACAGCGATAGCAGCAAAAATATAAATATTGTTGATATCTCCTTTGTTGCGAACAGAACCGTCAAAAATAATATCTGTAGAATATAGATGAACATCATTTAAAGCCTGCAAAGTGATGTCGAAGTTTTCTTTAACTTGATGTTCACGACAAAACTTCGTCAGTTTTTCATCCATACCTTCAGAGCTAAAACCATCTTTCAACCTGATGTAAGTGGGCATTGCGATCATTTGCCAGCTTTCTGTCCAGATCGGCTGGGTGGAATCTGCCGGCTGATTCAGGCGCGCCTGAGCAATCCTGGTAGCAAAAGACTGCAATGCGGTAAACTGCAGATGGGTATTAGCGGGAACATCAGCCATGATGCCAGTCACAGTCAGGTCGTATCCATTCCCAGTGCTGATCGTTTTGTTCAAACCACCGGCATCGCCAAAAATCCGGGTTTCTTCGGATTTTGTTAAGACAACAGTGTAGGGTTCTTTCAGAGCAGTAAACGGATCTCCTTCCAACAGACTGAAGCCAAAGAAATCAAAGAAATTTTCATCGACGGAATACAGGCTGTTAATATAGACTGATGGATTTTCCTCATAGGTAGCCAGAAGTTTTCCGCTCCGGGTAACCCGGATAAAATCTTTAACTTCCGGAAAAGTTTCCGGGATGGATGGTCCTAAAGCCGGAATAGTTATACCGACGCGTTGACTGTTCGTCCCCATTGCCTTGTCTATGGTAAGCACGCGATAAATATTATCCAGATCAGGATGCATATTTTCGTGGGATAACTCATATTGGATGAATAGCAGGATGATCAGACAGCAAGCCATGCCGATTGCCAGTCCCAGAATATTGATGAAAGAAAAAGCTTTATTACGACTAAAATTCCTTATAGCGATAATTAAATAGTTTTTTAGCATCTTCAGCTCCTATTCATACTTCAATGCTTTAACTGGGTTGGCATGAGCAGTTTTAAAAGACTGAACACTCACAGTGATCAATGCAATACCGAG
>JAFGMF010000106.1 GCA_016927675.1 Candidatus Cloacimonadota bacterium | reverse complement strand
GCTTTCAATTTAATGAATTACCGTCCGGATCTGCTTATTCTGGATGCCTGTTATATGCAGACAAGCGAAGTTCTCACCGAGATCGGTACCAAGGCATCATATATCATCGGCTCAGAAGACAGGATCTGCACAGACGGATTTCCCTATTCTGATCTGCTTACTTTCTGGAATGATTATGCAACGCTTGAAGCTCTATGTCTGGAAATTACTCAGACCTATATTGCCTCTTACCGACCCGGAGGAAGTCAGTATCAGCAGGGAATCAATCCTCAACTGTCCTGTTCCTGCTTGAGAACAGATAAGCTCGATGAGCTGCTCGGGGAACTTACCAATTTTACCGCCAGCTGGAGTGATTCAGCGGCAGCACAGTATTTTGCTGATGCCAGAAATGAGTGCATAGAATTCAATGACCTTGATTCTGATATTGACCTTAAAGAATTTTTCAGCAAGCTTATGCTCGAAAACATTCCAGATTCTTTAGCTGTAAGCACAGAGATTATCCTGGAGATGATAGATGCTGCTTTTATCGCTCAGGAATTTTATAATTATTCTGGCAATGTAGGCACAGCGGCAATCTGGTATCCGGTTAATCCACAGACCTTCACGGATCTGATTGAGTTTTATGATAATCTGATTTTCAGCGAAACCGGCTGGCATCTTTTTCTGGAGAAGACTTTTTCGTTCGGTCCAGCTCTCTGACTTGTTGGTGGATAACATGTGGATAACTTGTGGATGTATTAATTGAAACGAGATAAAACCCTGTAAAATATGGGGATAAGATAAAATTAACATATTTAACCTTGTGAATAACTTTTCCTGTTTCAGAATCTGAGTTGTATTAAATGGTTACAGTTTGAGCAAAACTTGACACAAAAACATGTCCTCAAAATAGTGCATCAGGTGTGCTAGGTGGGGAGATAGCGGTGCCCTGTAACCCGCAACCCGCTCCAGCGGGGCTGAATCCCTGCAGGAGAATATCGATTTCCCCTGAAAAATTGATAAGCGGTGTTGAGAAATAAGCCCTGCGCAATTTTCGTCTGTGAACCTTGTCAGGTCCGGAAGGAAGCAGCAATAAGCAGAATTGAAGATGTGCCGCAGGTCAACTTGTTTTGAGCTGGCTGTCCGTTTTTTTTCGGAATAGTTATCGAATGCAGGTGCACACCTTTTTCATGTGATAATCCCTAGGTTTGTCTGTTACAGGACATCTCCATTTATCACACCTTCGTCCCGATTATTCTGGACTACGAAGGATGGGCGTTATATTTGACAGGATAAAAAAGCGCGAACATTTTTGCAGAGGAGTTCTATGAGTCTGAAATATAAAATCCCACGGGGAACCTATGATATTCTGCCCGAAGATAGTCAATTCTGGTATAAACTGATGAATAAGTTCCGGGAACTCTGCCGACTTTATAATTATCATGAGATTGTAACTCCGATTTTTGAGCAGGCAGATTTATTCGAACGGAGTGTAGGCGACAGCAGTGATATAGTAGAAAAAGAAATGTACAAATTTCAAGATAAGAAGGGCAGAGTTTTTGCTCTTCGTCCCGAAGGAACAGCTTCAGTCGTTCGTTCTTTTATCGAAAATAATCTGGGCAGACAGTCCAGTATCACCAGAGTCTATTATTCTGGACCTATGTTCAGGTACGACAGACCCCAGAAGGGTAGATTCCGTCAGTTTTATCAATATGGTGTTGAGCATTTCGGCAGCGAAGATCCGTTTGTGGATGCAGAAGTGATCTCTCTTGCCAATATGTTTTTGACCAAGCTGGGGTTGAAAAATTTCCGACTTGAATTGAACAGTCTTGGCTGCAGGGATTGTTCACCTTTGTATGATCAAGCTCTGGTGAATTATTACAGTTCTCTGAAAACTGACTTATGCCCCGATTGTCAACAACGGCTGACAAAGAATCCCAAACGTCTTCTCGACTGCAAAGTAGATAGTTGTCGAAATTATGCACGGGAAGCTCCTTCAATTCTTGATTATCTGGATGAAAACTGTCGCAGGGATTTTGAACTTGTGCAGAAATATCTAACTGATCAGGGAATAGAATTTATCGTCAATCCCAGAATTGTCAGGGGTTTGGACTATTATGTGAAAACCGCATTTGAGTTTACTACCGATGCACTGGGTAGTCAGAACACCCTTTGCGGAGGTGGCAGATATGATGGTCTGGTTGAAGATCTGGGCGGGGATAAAACTCCCGGGATAGGCTTTGCTGGAGGATTTGAAAGACTGATTGAAATCATGAAAATCGAGAATATCGGTTTTAATGAAAGTAGTGAGAAAAGTATCTATCTTGTTTTACTCGGTGACCAAGCCAGAGCACAAGCTGCCGGGATCCTTCATGAATTGAGAACTAATGGGATCAAAGTAGATTTTGACATTACAAAAACTTCGATCAAGGCGCAGATGAAATCTGCAGACAAGGCCATGACAAATTATTCACTCATCATCGGGGATGAAGAATTGGCAAGGAAAACGGTCATTTTAAAGGACATGAGCACTGGTGAACAGCAGATTATCCAGAAAAAAGAGTTAGTATCCACATTGATCCCTCTTGTGCAACAGTGATTCAGATGCTGAAAATTTTTCTTGACTCAAAAACATAGCACTCTAAAAAAGCGTTTGCTAATTTAAGAAAATAAATTAAAATTTTAAGAGTAAAATGAAAATAATGTGGAGGTATTACGATGAAATTAAAACCACTTGATGATCGTGTTGTAATTGAGATCAAAGAAGAAGTTGCCGAGAAGAATATTGGTGGGATAATCATTCCGGATACGGCGAAAGAGAAACCTCAGATCGGAGAGATCGTAGCGGTTGGAACTGATGAAGAGCTTCAGAAGCTGGTAAAAGTTGGAGACAATATTCTCTATTCCAAGTATGGCGGGGACGAGTTTGATATCGAAGGAAAGAAAGTGAAGATTATTTCCCGTTCAGACATTCTGGCTGTCATAGGTTAGGCATATTATGGCAGCGCAGGAAGTTAAACAGGAGAATTTTAAATCTGAGGTTCTGGAATCTGAAATTCCCGTTCTTGTTGATCTCTGGGCTCCCTGGTGTGGACCTTGCAAGGCAATCACACCCACAGTTGAAAAAATTGCCGAGGAATATGCAGGTAAAATCAAGGTCGTAAAAGTCAATATTGACGATAATCCAGGGATAGCGAATCAGTATAATGTTATGTCTATACCTACATTACTGATATTTAACAAAGGGGCGATTGAGAATCAGATTATCGGTCTTGTTCCTAAGGATAAAATTATCAGTAAATTTCAACATCTGCTTTAGAGATGCACTATAACTCATTAGCTCCCGTTCAGGCGGGAGCTTTTTTTTTGTTATTAATCCGGTTTTCTAAAATTATCTGAAGATTGAAACTATTCTGGAAGCTGTTTTGCCATCCCAGTATTCTGGGATTTTACCCCGTTTAATATTGCCGTTTAAAATTGATTCAGTTTCTCTGACAATTTCCTCAGTCTCGAGTTTTACAAGTTTATTTGTCCCTTCGGTTATGGTAACCGGGCGTTCTGTCTGCGGCCTCAGAGTAAGGCAGGGAACACCAAGCCAGGTGCTTTCTTCCTGAATACCTCCGGAATCGGTCAAAATAAATTTTGCGTTCATCTGCAGGTTCAGGAATTGATAATATCCTGCAGGTGGGATCAGGATCAGATTGTGAATTTTTTCAAGCAAGCTATTGAGTTTGAATGTTTCGATCTGTTTAGTGGTTCTGGGATGGATGGGGAAGATTAATGGGATTTTCTTAGAGATAGACTCAAAGGCTTTCAGAATAATTGTCAATCCCTCAAGATGATCGACATTAGAAGGGCGATGCAGAGTTATCAAACCATATTGTTTTTTTTCTAATCCCAGTCTATCCAGAATATCCGAATGTTCTGCCATCGGTTGATAATAACTGAGTGAATCTATCATAATATTGCCGACAAAGTGGATCTTTTTCGGGTCAACTCCTTCTCTGAGCAGATTTTGATCTGCATCCGGGGAAGGAGTCAGCAGATAATCAGAAATTGCATCTGTAAGAATACGGTTAATCTCTTCCGGCATTGTTCTGGCATGACTTCTCAGTCCTGCTTCCAGATGAGCTACCGGGATATGGAGTTTAACGGCATCAAGAGCGCAGGCAATGGTGCTGTTGACATCTCCGGCTACAAATACCAGATCAGGTTTGTGTTTGAGCAATACATTTTCGTAACGTTCCATTATCCTTGCAGTTTGAACTCCATGACTTCCCGAGCCTACTTCCAGATATTCGTCAGGTTTGGGTAACTGCAGATCATCGAAAAATAATTTACTCATTCGTTCGTCGTAGTGCTGTCCGGTATGGATCAATTTTACCTTGAATTCTGCAGGATATTTCTGGAATTCCTTGTATAGAGGAGCCATTTTCATGAAGTTAGGTCTGGCTCCTACGATAAGATGGATTTTTAGCATGAATTGAACTCCTTGATAAGACCACCTCCCAGTAATTCCGAGTTAAGATAGAAAACTGCTGATTGACCTGGAGTGATAGCGCGGGTGGGATTTTTCAGTTTAATAGATGCAGTATTTTCCAAAAGTGTCAATTCTTCAATTTCAGCAGGTCTGCTGTTGTATCTGATCTGTACCTGGAGACCCGTAAAGGAAGCTGGTGGTTCTCCGGAAATCCAGTTGATTTGATTGATGCTGAAGCTGTTCTCTAATAATTGTGCCGGATCATCGGTGACGATCAGGCTGTTTGTCTCAGGATCAATACTCTTAACGAACAGAGGAGCATGCCAGGGAGTGTTCATGCCTTTTCTCTGACCGATAGTATAAAGAGGAAGACCTTGATGACGACCGATCTTTTTCTGTCCATCCAGCAGGATATCACCGGGGATAAGTTCAAGATGCTGTGTTAGAAAATTCTGATAATTACCGTCAATGAAGCAGATCTCCTGGCTGTCTGCTTTATCGTGGACAGACAGGGCAAATTCACGTGCGATCTGTCTTGATTCTGATTTACTTAGATCACCAACAGGGAACAGTGATTTGGCAAGCTGGGCTTGATCAAGTCCCCAGAGCATATATGATTGGTCCCGATGTTGATCTTTACCTCTAAAGAGATGTATTTTACCATTGATGGAAGTGGTTTTCACATAATGACCGGTTGCCATTTTATCTGCGTTAAGCTGGATGATTTTGTCTAGCAGGATCCCCCATTTTATTGTCGGGTTACACAGGGTGCATGGGTTTGGTGTTCTGCCGGCAGCATATTCAGAGATAAAGTTGGCGATCACGATGTTTTTAAATTCTTCAGTAACATCGATCACCTGATGGGGTATATCAAGTTCATGGCAGACTCTGGCTGCATCGAGGATTGCTTGTGAACAGTCGTTTTGATCGCTGTCGCCTTCGTTTGAACAATGCCGCATGGTAACTCCGACAAGGTCGTAATTTTTCCGTTTCAGAATTGCGGCTGCAACTGAGCTGTCTACACCTCCACTCATGGCGACGGCAACTTTCATTTTAACCTTGAATCCTCTTTATCTCGGCACCCAGATTTACAAGTTTTTCTTCAATTCTTTCGTAACCTCGGTCGATATGGTAGATCCGGGAAATTTCAGTTGTTCCCTGAGCTGCCAGACCAGCCAGAACCAGAGCAGCGCTGGCTCTGAGGTCAGTTGCCATTACTGGAGCACCACTAAGAAATTTGACGCCTCTGATCAAAGCGGTGTTACCCTGCACAGTGATATCTGCATCCAGGCGATTCAACTCTGCTACATGCATGAATCTGTCTGGGAAGATAGTATCTTCGATTCTGCTTTCTCCTCCGGCCAGGGTAAGCAGCGACATAAACTGTGCCTGCAGATCAGTTGGGAAACCCGGGTAAGGAGTAGTCTGAAGATTTTGAGGCAGGATAATATTCCCGGGATTTATAGTAATGGCATCGTTATCCAGGATGAAATTAAAACCGATATTTCTGAGTTTTTCAAGAGGTGACTCAAGGTGTTCGGAACAGCAATTTGTTATTTTTATGGTACTGTTTGTGATAGCGGCTGCTACCAGAAAAGTGCCGGCTTCAATTCGATCCGGAATGATTGTAGCTTCTACCGGATGAAGTTCTTTAACTCCTCTGATGTTAAGAATTCTGGTTCCGATCCCTTTGATCTGTGCTCCCATTTGCTGAAGTAAAACAGCTAAACTTGATATCTCAGGTTCCCGGGCGCAATTTTCAAGCAAAGTATCACCTTCTGCCAGGACTGCAGCCATTAAGGCATTGGCTGTAGCGCCAACACTTGATTTGGCAAAATTGATACGATTTCCAGTTAACCTGTCTGTCTGAGCAATTATATAACCGTGAGACAGATTGATCTTTGCGCCTAATTGCTCCATCGCCTTAAGATGAAGATCAACAGGCCTGGTTCCGATTGCGCATCCTCCCGGAAAAGATACTCTTGCCTGACCGAATCTGGCCAGTAAAGGACCGAGAACATAGATAGAGGCGCGCATTTTGCTGACCAGTTCATAGGGGGCTTCGAAGTAGCTGCAGTGAGTTGTATCAATGGTCATTGTAGAGCCATCAAAGTCTATTCTGGCACCGATAACCCGTAGCAGGTGAGCCATCATTTTGATATCATTAAGATGGGGTACATTGTGCAAAACAGTTTTTCCTCTGGCTAACAATGATGCTGTCATTATTGGCAGAGCAGCATTTTTAGCACCGCTTATTCTAACTTCACCAGATAATTTCCGGTTGCCATTGATGATGAATTTATCCATTTTCCCATCCTATTTTCAGATATCGATCGATTCCGTTCAAATCGTTCATGATCTCAACGTGCCCGAAATTATACTTTTGAGCTATTTCTTTGATTCTGTTACCTTGCTGAAATCCATTCTCAAAAAATATAATTCCGGAATCAGTCAAATAATCTTTTGCTTTTTTCAGGATCTGGCGATAGAAGAAAAGTCCCTGATCTTCTGCCAGCAACGCTTTTTTCGGTTCGAAACATTTGATTTCTGCGGGTAATTGATCATACTCCCTTTTTGAAATATACGGTGGATTTGATACGATCAGGTCGAAACGTCCTGTTACTTCGGAGAACAGATCCGAGTAGTAGAATTGCACAAGAACATGATTAAGAAGTGCATTTTTTCTGGCAGTCTGCAATGCTTCAGGGGAGATGTCTACTGCTTCTATTCTGCTGTGGGAAAATTTCTTTGCCAGGGCAATTGCTATTGCGCCAGAGCCGGTACCGATCTCGAGGATCCGGTTTGGTGATTGCATATCTTTACAGATCAGATCAACGAGAAGTTCTGTTTCCGGGCGAGGGATGAGAACAGTTTTATCGACAAGAATCCTGCAACCGGCAAATTCGATTTCTCCGACTATGTATTGCAGAGGTTCACCGCTAATTCTTCGTGAAATGAAATTCCTGATTTTATTTATCTGATCCGAGTTAATGGTTAAATTCTGTTGAAGATACAGATTTGCTCTGCTCATCTGAACAATGTTTGATATTAATAGTTCGGCGTTTAAACGGGGATTATCGATAGAATGATTTCCTAACAGCTGGATCGATTCAGTTAAGATATCCTTTAAAATCATTATCAAGTTATCGGCAAAACAGGTTAGTAACCCCTGATCTTTTTCAGTATTTTTTCCTGGATATTCGCTGGGACTTTCTCATGTTTGAGAAATTCCATTGTATGCACGGCTCTACCCTGGGAAATAGATCTTAATCTGGTTGCATAGCCGAAAAGTTCACTCATTGGAACTTCGGCAACGATTTCCTGTTTATTCAGATATAACCTGATCGCATCGATTTTTGCTCTTTTTGAATTAAGATCTCCGATGATATCTCCCATATGTTCATCAGGAGTGATCACCTTAACGAGCATTACAGGTTCCATTATAACTGCTTTTGCAGCTCTCAGCGCTTGATTGACCGCAAGAGAAGTGGCAATACTGAACGAAGTCTCACTTGAATCTACTTCGTTGTATTTACCATCGATCAATTCAATTTTCAAGCGTTCTACCGGACTATTTATTAATGGACCATCCAGACATGAATTCAAAGCGCTTATCCGGATAACATCCCAGAATATTTCAGGAATAATATCGTGAGAAAGTCTGTTTTTAAAGATTATTTTTTTACCGGCAGGGAGCTGATCCAATTCCAAGGGTGAAAGCCTGACCTTAACAACGGCATAATGACCTTTTCCGCCCATTTCTCTGATGAATTCGCCTTCTCCCAGGACCGTATCCAGGATAGTTTCCTTATAGGCTACCATAGGATTGCCGATATTAGCCTGAACATTAAATTCTCTGTACAGGCGGTCAACAATAACTTCCAGATGAAGTTCACCCATTCCCGATATTAAAGTTTGACCGGTATCTTTGTTTTGAGATACTCTAAAAGTAGGATCTTCTTCTTCGAGTTTTTTCAAGGCATTACTCAGGTTGTCCTGATCTGCCTTGGTACGCGGTTCGATTGCGATCGAGATGACAGAATCGGGGAAAGTGATATCTGCCAGAAGGACGTTATAATCTTCAGAAGTGATTGTATCACTGGTCTGGATATTTTTTGGTCCTACGATGGCGGCGATATCACCTGCTTTTAACTCGAAGATATCTTTTTTCTTATTGGAATGCATCTGCAGGATCCGGGAAATTCTTTCCTTCTGGTTATTTCGTTGATTAAGGACAGAAGCGCTTCTCTTCAAAGAACCAGAATAGACTCTTATATAGATCAATTTTCCCACGTATTTGTCTATCTGAACTTTAAAGGCAAGTGCAGAAAACTTGGCATCGGTATCGGGATAGATCTCTATGGGATCTTCACTGTTTCTGGAATAACCGATTGTGGGCGGCACATCCTGAGGTGAAGGCAGAAAATCACAGATACCATCCAGCAGTGGTTGTACACCGATATTACGCAAGGAAGAGCCGCAGTAGATCGGGACGAATTGAGCATGAATGGTTGCCTTTCTGATTGTTTTGATCATAAGAGCTGGTGTAACATTACCTCCATTCAGATAAGTTTCCATCAACTCATCATTATAATCAGAAATATTCTCTAACAGTATTTCTCTTTGCTGATTAGCTTTTGTCTGGTATTCTGTCGGGATATCCTTTATCTCAAAATTAACACCGAGGGTAGCTTGATCGAAGTAGCAGGCTTTCATGGTGATCAAATCTATAATTCCCCGGAAAGAATCTTCCCGTCCGATGGGGATCTGAACCGGACATGCCTTGGGTGTAAGTCTCTTTTGGATCATTTCGACAACATGTTCGAAATCGGCACCTGAGCGGTCTAATTTGTTGATATAGGCAATTCGTGGAATCTTATATCTATCTGCCTGATGCCAGACAGTTTCAGATTGTGGTTCAACTCCGCCCACCCCGCAGAATATTCCGATCGCTCCGTCCAGTATCCGCAGTGAACGTTCTACTTCCGCTGTAAAATCGACGTGTCCGGGTGTATCGATGATATTGATCTGCTTATTTTTCCAGAAACAGGTTGTAACGGCAGAAGTGATAGTGATACCGCGTTCTCTTTCCTGTTCCATCCAGTCCATCACGGCATTACCGTCATGGACTTCTCCCATTCTATGAATGATGCCGGTATAGAACAGCATCCTTTCGGTTGTTGTTGTTTTACCGGCATCAATATGGGCCATGATGCCAATATTCCTGATATTGGTCAGATCAGCAGGCATCTTGGAATCGATGATTATATTCTAAAATGGGCAAAAGCTTTGTTTGCTTCAGCCATTTTATGAGTATCTTCTCGCTTTTTAATGCTAGCGCCTTCTTTCTTGTAGGCAGCCAGTAATTCTGCAGCCAGCCTTTCCGTCATGGTTTTCTCTGCGCGGTTTCGTGAATAGCCTATTATCCAGCGAAATGCAAGAGCCTGAGCATTTTTATTTGATACTTCAGTAGGAACCTGATAATTTGCTCCACCGACACGTCGAGAAACTACTTTGATAAGTGGTTTCACATTATCGATCGACTGCAGGAAAACCTGCAAAGGTTCATCCTTGGTCTTTTGCCCGATAATATCCAAGGCTCCATAGACAATTCTTTCTGCCAGACTTTTTTTGCCGCGCTGCATAACAGTATTGATAAAAGTACTTAAAATAATACTATTGTACTTTGGATCAGGGAATACTTCTCTTTCGATGATTTTTCTTCTTCTGGACATCTGTTCCTCCTACTTCTTAGGTCTCTTCGTACCGTATTTGGAACGACTGTGAACTCTGTTGTCCACTCCGGAAGTATCCAATGCACCTCGGACGATATGATAACGGACACCTGGTAAATCTTTTACTCTTCCACCTCTGACGAGAACGATAGAGTGTTCCTGCAGGTTATGACCTTCACCCGGGATATAGACGGTTACTTCAAAACCATTCGTAAGTCTAACTCTGGCAACCTTACGCAGAGCTGAATTTGGTTTTTTGGGAGTAGTTGTATAAACTCTGGTACAAACACCCCGACGTTGAGGGCAAGAGGAAAGAGCACGATTTTTCTTTTTCTTTTCGATCGTTTTTCTTCCCTTTCTTACCAACTGATTAATTGTAGGCACTTATTCTTCCTCCGTATTATTATTTAGAAATCAAGTATGTCTTTAACATCTTCTTCGTGTTGTCCGTGGGCAAAATCCTGAATTATTTCACTAACCGATTTTCCTGTTTCGACAGCCTTCTTGATCGTATTGTTGTAGTATTTTGTACCGGTTCCGATCGGGATTCTATGTCCGATAATAATACTTTCCTTAAGACCCTCAAGTTCGTCGATCTTTCCTTCCAGTGATGCTTGGGTGAGTACTTTGGTTGTTTCCTGGAATGATGCTGCCGAAAGCCAGCTGTCGGTTAATAGTGAAGCTTTGGTTATACCCAGAAGCAATTGCTCAAAAGTGGCTCCTTCGCCACCCTCTTCTTCGATGCGTTTGTTTTCACGCATTACCTGATTTCTATTTACTATTTCTCCTTCCAGGAATATTGTATGACCCGGATTGGAAATCTTAACTTTTTTAAACATCTGTCTGATTATCACACCTATGTGTTTATCGTCAATCTTCACACCCTGTTTTCGGTATACTTCCTGGATTTCATTCATAATGAGCATTTGAGAAGCTTTAATACCCTTTGCCTTAAGGATGTCGTGAGGATCAAGCGGTCCACCAGACAATGCGTCCCCACTTTCGACAAGGTCACCCTGGTGAACGATAATTCGTTTTCCTGGTGGAATAACATATTTTTTCTCGGTTCCGTCTTCAGCATTAATATAGATGATTCTGCCTGATTTAGTAAGATCACCGATAGATACGGTTCCGGTAATTTCAGAAAGGATAGCTTTATCTTTGGGAACCCGAGCTTCAAACAGATCCTGAACTCTGGGTAGTCCACCGGTAATATCACTTTGCTTCACGGTAATTCTGGAAGATTTGCCCAGAATGTCTCCCGGATGGACATAAATCCCATCTTCGATCTCTACATTTAAACCTGTTGGAATGGGTACAAGTTCCTCTTCACCGTTCTCCTGTATGATCTTGAACTGCGCTTGAACTTTTCTATCCTTAGAATCGATGATGGTAATTTCTCTTGAACCTGTCAATTCATTGAATTCTTCTTTATAGGTAACGTCCTTGATAAAATGTTCAAACTTCAATTTACCCTTTCCTGTTGCGATCAAAGGATTATTATAATGATCCCAGCTGAAAAGTTTTGTGTTCTTAACTACTTTCTGACCTTCCCGGACATAGATAGTAGCAGCATATTCAACTTTGTAATTTTCCAGAACAGATCCATCTTCTTCACTGATGATCTGAATTCTACCCAGAGAGGTAATAGAAACCAATTCATTGTTCCGGTTATTTACGGTATTCATTCTGATAAATTTAATGATACCATCAGAATTGGTAGCTACTTCTGCCAGGTCTATATCTGTTGATGCAGTTCCTCCAATATGAAAAGTACGAAGGGTAAGCTGTGTTCCGGGCTCACCAATACTCTGTGCGGCGATAATACCAACCGGTTCACCGATCGCTACCAGTTTACCTGTAGCCAGATTACGGCCATAACATTTTGCGCATATTCCTTTTTCAGTTTCACAGGTTAGTACTGCACGGATTTTCACTGAGTTTATTCCGTGATTCTGGATCTTGGTAGCAATTTCGCTGGAAATTCTTTCGTTTGCCCGGATAATAACCGTATCTGTGATCGGATCGATAATGTCTTCTGCTGCAGTACGCCCCTTGATTCGTTCGGAGAGAGATTCAACAATTTCCAGGCCTTCTTTCAATGCTGAGATTTGAATTCCTTCGATAGTGCCGCAATCCTCTTCGGTGATAACAGCATTCTGGGCAACATCTACCAGTCTTCTGGTCAGATAACCGGCATCGGCTGTTTTCAGAGCTGTATCGGCGAGTCCTTTTCTGGCTCCATGGGTTGAGATAAAGTATTCCAGAACGGTTAAACCTTCTTTGAAATTCGATTTAATGGGTGTTTCGATAACTTCCGCGATGCTGTCCGATGTACCTCGGGAAGGTTTATCCATCAGACCTCTCATTGCCCCAAGCTGTTTAATCTGGTCTTTACCACCCCTGGCACCTGAAATATACATCATGTTGATCGAATTGAATCCCTGTTTATCAGCTTCCAGCTCAGACATAAGAACATCGGTTACAGTCTCGGTTGTCATCTTCCATTTATCAATAACCCTGTTGTACCGTTCTGTTTCAGTAATTTCACCACTCATATAGCTGGCGATAATTTCCTGAACGTCTTTCTCGGTTTTGGCAATGATCTTGTTTTTTCTTTCGGGAGATATTACATCACTGGCACTGAAAGTTATCCCAGCTTTGGTAGCATATTTAAAGCCCAGATCTTTTATCTCATCCAGAAGTTGAGCAGTTTTATGCTGACCAAGTTTCTCAAAACATTCCATGGCTATATCATTCAGTTTACCCTTGGTGAATGTGTAATTTTTGAAAGGTATTTTATCTGTAAGGATTTCATTGAATATGACGCGTCCGACAGTTGTTGTGACAATCTGATTGTTTATCAAAACTTTTATCCAGGTATGGATATCCAGTTCTCTTTCTTTCTGTTTTTCACCTTTTCTGTTACAAAGCAGTTCATCCTGCTGATAAGCTATAATAATTTCAGTTGGTGAACTGAACATGTGTTTTTTCCAGTATTCATCTTTTTCCGGAGGATCTTTCTCGCGAGATACAGTTAGATAATAAATCCCCAGAACAATATCCTGATTGGCAGCCATGGCCAGTTTCCCGTTTGAAGGAAGCATCAGATTACGGGAAGATAACATGAGGACTCTGGCTTCCATTTGAGATTCATGGGATAATGGAACGTGGACGGCCATCTGGTCTCCATCAAAGTCGGCATTGTATGGGATACAGACAAGTGGATGAAGCTCGATGGCTTTGCCTTCGGTTAAAACAGGCATGAAAGCCTGGATACCATGCTTGTGCAGAGTCGGAGCTCTATTGAGAAGAACCGGATAATCCTTGATCACTTCTTCCAGAATTTCCCAAATTTGAGGCTTCTGTTTTTCGATCAGTTTTTTGGCCGTTTTTGTTTTTTCTACTTCTCCCATCTTTTCCAGTTTTTCTATTATAAATGGCTTGAACAATTCTATTGCCATCTCTTTTGGAAGTCCACATTCATGAAGTTTTAAATTAGGCCCCACCGTTATTACGCTACGTCCTGAGTAGTCTACTCGTTTTCCCAGTAAATTCTGACGAAATCTTCCGGTTTTTCCTTTAAGCTGATCAGCCAGCGATTTTAGGGGACGATTTCCTCTGCCTTTTACAGGTCTGGTTTTTCGGGAATTATCGATCAAAGCATCTACTGCTTCCTGTAGCATTCTTTTTTCATTGCGCAGGATAACTTCCGGGGCATTGATATCGATCAAACCTCGCAATCTGTTATTCCTGGTAATGACGCGACGGTACAGTTCGTTAAAATCTGCTGTGGCAAATCTTCCGCCATCAAGTTGAACCAAAGGACGTAATGTAGGGGGGAGAACCGGGAGTACTTCAAGAACCATCCATTCAGGGCTGTTATCGGATTTTCTTAAAGCATCAACTATCTTCAATCTTTTTATCGCCTTCTGTTTTTTCTGTGCTGATGTTTCCATTTTTATAATGGTTCGCAGATTCATTGATTCGTCTTCCAGATTCAATTCTTCCAGTAATAACTTAATGGCTTCTGCGCCCATCAAGGCAACAAAATCCTCACCGACTCTGTCTCTGATATCGTAATATTCATCAACATCGATCAGGTCTTTTTTCTCATAATCACTGTCACCAGGATTAAGTACGATAAATGACTCATAATACAATACTCTTTCCAGTTTACTTACCGGCATATCGAGTAAGGTTCCGATAACGCTGGGCAGACTCTTAACAAACCAGATATGAGCGATAGGCACAGCAAGTTCAATATGTCCCATTCTGGAACGGCGAACTCTGGAGGTTGTTATTTCTACTCCGCAACGGTCGCATACAGTATTTTGAAATCTCTTTTTTTTGTATTTACCGCAGCTGCATTCATAGTCTTTTTCCGGACCGAAAATTCGCTCGCAGAAAAGCCCGCCTTTCTCCGGTTTCAAGGTTCGATAGTTCAGTGTATCAGGTTTTGTAACTTCTCCGTAAGACCATTCTCGGATAGCATCAGGAGAGGCTATCCGGATCTGAACTTTATCATAATTTTCTATTCTTTTATCACGTTTAATTTCTCTGATCACTTAAACCCCCAGTTTAAGATTCCTTTTCGGAAAGGAAACCAATATCAAAGCAAAGAGATTTCAGTTCACTCACCAGGACATTAAAACTTTCAGGAACACCCGGTTTGGGAGGATTCTGTCCACTTGTGATCGCTTTAAAAGCGTTTGTTCTTCCATCTACATCATCGGATTTTATCGTCAGCATTTCTTCCAGTAACCGGGAAGCTCCATAAGCTTCCAGTGCCCATACTTCCATTTCTCCCAATCGCTGACCACCATGTTGAGCCTTACCACCAAGCGGTTGTTGCGTGATAAGTGAATAAGGTCCTGTGGAACGGGCATGCATCTTATCTGCAACAAGATGGTTCAGTTTCAGCATGTACATGATTCCCACAGTAACTCTTTCTTTAAAAGGTTCTCCTGTTTTACCATCATAAAGTATCTGTTTGCCGTCTTCGGGAAGATTTGCTTTTTTCATTTCTTCGACTATATCGTCAAGGCTGGCACCATCAAAAACCGGTGTTTCGGCAACGAAACCTAATATTTTAGCTGCCATTCCAAGATGGGTTTCCATAATCTGACCAATATTCATACGTGAGGGTACTCCAAGAGGATTCAGGATAATGTCAACCGGTTCACCTTGTTCGGTAAAAGGCATATCTTCAATCGGACTGATCCTCGAAATCACACCTTTGTTACCATGACGACCAGCCATTTTATCTCCGACCTGAATCTTACGTTTCTTGGCAATATAGACTTTGACCATTTTTCGAACACCATAGGGCAGTTCGTCTCCATGTTTAAGTCTTTCCTGTACCTTTTTATAAATGTTATTACTGTCTTCCTGAGCTGTTTTAACCTTCAGAATAATCTGACGATATATCTCTCTATTATTTTCCGGATCTTCTACCAGATCGTAATCCAGATTCAGTCTTTTAAAATTGATCTTGCTCAGGTCTGTTTTAGTGATCTTTTTATTGGATGGAATAAAAAACATGTTTGTCTTGGAATCAACGATGTTTTTTGCTACTTGACCAACCAGTTTTTTACTCAGCTGAGTTTTCAGGAAACCGTCGATTTTTCTTTGTCTTTCTGCTTTTTCCAATTTGATGCGGTTAAGTTGTTCCTTTTTTCTTTCCTGATCTTCAAACTCATCAAGATCTTCCAATCGGGAAAACACTTTAACATCGATAACAACGCCTTCCATCCCCGGTTTGGCTTTAAGTGAACTGTTGGTAAAGTCACCCGCTCTATCACCAAACAAAGCACGCATCAGATTTTCTTCAGGGGAGGGGTCAATATCCACATTTTTTGGAGTAATTTTACCAACAATGATATCGCCGGCTTTTACTACTGAACCGACACGGATTATCCCTGTTTTATCAAGGTTGCGAAGAGATTTTGTTGGTACATTGGGAATGTCGTAGGCAAGTTCTTCTTTCCCGTTCTTCATGTTTCTGACCAGTACTTCATGTTCTTCGATGTATAAAGAGGTCAAGGTATCTTCACGAGCCACATTCTCACTCAAGATAATTGCATCTTCAAAGTTGTACCCGTACCAGGGCATAAAGGCAACAATCATATTGCGCCCGAGAGAAAGACGTCCTCCCGCTATAGCCGGGCCATCAGAGATCATCTGACCTTTCACAACGGTGTCATTCTGTTTTACTATCGGACGCTGATTTATACAGGTATCCTGATTTGATCTGGTGAATTTCTTCAAATATATGCGATTCCCGATCCCTAAATCCAGAATGTCATCATCAGGATTACTTCTTTCAATATCGATAAAAGAACTGGTAACCTTGGTAACAGTTCCGTCAAAGGGTGCCATGGCAACCACTCCACTGTCTTCAGCAACCACTTTCTCCATTCCTGTGCCAACCAATGGTATTTCCGGACTGATTAGCGGAACAGCCTGTCTCTGCATATTAGAACCCATTAATGCCCTGTTGGCATCATCGTGTTCCAGGAAGGGGATAATAGAAGCCGAGACCGAAACGATCTGCTGGGGGGAAACATCCATGTATTGAACATCTTCCGGTCTGACCTGAAGAAATTCTCCACGGTGTCTCGCAAAAACCATTTTATCAATAATTTTCAGTTCTTTATTATAATTTATATTTGCCTGAGCAATTATATATTTCTCTTCCTGATAAGAGTCCAGAAAATCTACCTTAGCTGTGATCTTGGCATCTTCGATTTTGATATATGGAGTTTCCAGAAAGCCCAGATGATTGATCTTGGCATACATGGCTGGAGAAGATATCAAACCGATGTTTGGACCTTCAGGAGTTTCGATCGGACAGATCCGCCCATAATGAGAATAATGAACATCTCTTACTTCAAAACCCGCTCTTTCTCTGGTTAAACCACCAGGACCGAGAGCCGATAGTCTTCGTTTATGAGTAATTGCCGTAAGAGGATTTGTCTGTTCCATGAATTGTGATAACTGTCCGGTGAGGAAAAAGGACTGAACAACGGCGATCAGGGCATTGCTGTTGATCAGATCGTGGATTGTTACTTCGTCAGAGTTAGCGATGGACATTCTTTCAATAGCAGTTCTGGCAACCCGGGATAAACCGATATTATATTGTTCACCGAGAAGTTCACCGACTGTTCTGATTCGCCTGTTGGCAAGATGATCGATATCATCAGTAGTGTCGTCATCTCTATAAACTGCGATCAGGCGTTCTACAATTGCAATCAGATCTTCACGGGTAAGGATGAAAACTTCTGGATCAACTTCGAGATCAAGACGGGAGTTGAGCTTATATCTGCCCACTTTACCTAGGTTATATCTGCGTTCGTTAAAAAACATCCGATTGAAAAGGTCTAGAGCAATTTCATAAGACGGCTCTTCTCCGGGTCTAATCAATGTATAAATTTTCTTAAGAGCTTCTTCCTGATTGGCTGTCTGATCCTTGGCAATTGTCTGTTCCAGTATTTTTCTGGTTATGTCGAATTCAGATTTTATAACTGTAACTTCTTTTATCTTCAGATCAGAAAATTTTTCCAGTACTACATCATCGATTTCGGTAATTGCTGCTTCGTAAATAACTTCCCCAGTCTCAGGATCAATAAAATCATCAAATAAGAATCTGCCTTTTGCTTCTTCACAGGAGATTGTCTCCTTTTCGTAGAAATGATTTCTCAGGTCAGTATTAGTAGATAGACCCACAGCTCTGAGTAAGATCGTTGCAGGTAATTTTCTTCTTTTATCGATCAGGACAAACAGGGCATCATAGCTGTCCATATTAAACTCAAGCCAGGAACCGTTTTGAGGGATCAATTTGGCCGAGTAGAGTAATTTTCCATTAGGATTTTTTTCTTCAGAAAAGAAAATACCAGGAGATCTGTGCAGCTGGCTGATAATAACCCTTTCCGCACCGTTGATGATAAAAGTTCCTCTACTGGTGATAAGAGGTATCTCACCAAGGAAAACATCTTGCTCAATAGTATTCTTTACACGTTTTTCCCCTGTTTCTTTTAGAATATCCTCATCATAAACTGTTAATCTCATTCTGGCTTTGATCGGAGCCTGATAAGACAGGTTTCTTTCGATGCATTCGTCAGTGGAATATTTTTCTTTCAGGACAAGGTAATCAAGAAATTCCAGAAAATAAATTTCCTTTTGATCCTCTAAAGGATAAATGGCGGTGAGTACTTCCTGCAAACCCTGATTCTTTCTTTTTTGCGGGTGTACGTTTTTTTGCAGGAAATCTTCATAGGAATCAATCTGCATCGCCAGAAGATTGGGGACTTCAACTCTGGGAAGTCCGGTTTCTTCGGCCTTTTTTTGTATTCGGGAATAACTTTTTATTTTCAAAAGCTCCTACTCCTTAATTGCTTTCAAAAGCGAAAAAATTACGCTTTCAGTTAACCTTCATAAAACAAGTTAACGGAAGTGTGCAGTTTATCCAGGCACACTTCCGTCAGTTGATTGCAGATTATTTAATTTCTATTGTTGCTCCGGCTTCTTCCAGTTGAGCTTTCACTGATTCAGCTTCTTCTTTGGAAACACCTTCAACAACTGGTTTGGGAGCAGTATCAACTAATTCTTTTGCTTCTTTCAGGCCTAATTTTGTAATTGCTCGGACAACCTTGATTGTCTGAATCTTTTTGGCTCCGGCATCGGTGAGGATGACGTCAAATTCAGTTTTTTCTTCGGCTTCCTCAGCTGCGGCTGGCGCTGCGGCGACTGCTGCCACGGGAGCTGCTGCAGTTACACCAAAAAGTTCTTCTAATTCCTTAACCAGTTCGGAAAGCTCAATTACATTCATTTCCTTGATAATATCAATAACTTGTTGTTTTTTATCAGCCATTTTATCCTCCATAATCCTATTTTTAATTATTTTCTTTTTGTTTGGCGATTGCATCAACCGTATAGACAAATTTTCTCAGTATGGCTTGAAGTGTGCCGACAAAACCTGCCATTGGCGCATTAAATCCCTGCAAGATCATGGAAATCAGGATTTCCTTGCTGGGAAGTTCTGCAAGAGTAAATAGCCTTTCGGAAAACATCAATTCACCGGAAATTAATCCTACTTTAAATGCAGGATAACTTTTATCCTTGGTGATGTCTTTCTTGAATTTAGCCAGTTCCCTGGCAGGTGAGACTTCATCATGCACAGAAGCCGCCACAGCTGTTGGACCGGTTAAGTATTCGTCTAGAGAAGTGATTCCCAGATCGTTAAGAGCGATCTTGATGAATGTGTTTTTGGAAACAAAATAATTGATCTTGCTGTTTCGCATTCTGTTCCTGAGTTCATCAACTTCTTCTATATTGATACCTTTATAATCAACCAGTACGATTGCTTTTGCATTTTCCAGGCGGCTTTTAATGCTTTTGACTTCCTCAATTTTATAAGGCTGTGTCATCGTTAACTCCTATTTCTTCGATTCTAAAGTAGCCGCCGCTACATCAAGTTTGATTCCAGGCCCCATTGTTGAGGAGATGGTAATACTTTTGATAAAAATTCCCTTCAATGCTGCCGGTCTTTCCCGAAGGATTGCCGAAATGATCGTCAGAATATTTTCTTTCAATTTCTCACTGGGAAAACTCAATTTCCCGGTCAGGATATGGAGGTTGGAAAATTTATCGATACGATAAGTTACTTTCCCGCCCTTGGAATCACTGACAGCCTGGCTTACATCCATTGTAACTGTACCTACTTTGGGGTTTGGCATCAATCCTCTGGGTCCTAAAACCTTACCCAGTCGACCAATTTTTCCCATCAGGTTTGGAGTAGTTATCACAACATCAAAATCGAGCCAACCGCCGTTGATCTTCTCGATCAGGTCGTCTACTCCCACATAATCGGCTCCAGCAGCCTTAGCTTCATTTGCTTTTTCACCTTCTGCAAAGACAAGAACGCGCAGGGTCTTCCCGGTACCGTGAGGTAACACAAGAGAATTTCTGATCTGCTGGTCCGCTTTTCGAGGATCGACACCAAGATTCATATGAAGTTCGACGGTTTCATCGAACTTTGCTTTCGGTGAAGATTTCAATATTTCTATTGCTTCGCCAAGTTCATATCTCTTTGTTTTGTCGATCATCTCATGAGCTTGCTTGATACGTTTACTAGCCATTCACACTCCTTTTTGATAATCTCCTGCATGTGAATATTCTGGTTCTGATCCGAAATCAATCTTCGATCAAAACACCCATATTCTTTGCAGTGCCTTCTATCATTCGCATTGCAGCTTCAATATTGTAGGCATTCAAATCCTGCATCTTCATCTCAGCTATTTTCCTGAGAGCCGCTTTGCTGATTTTTCCAACTTTTTCCCGGTTAGGTGCTCCGGATCCCTTCGCCAGGCCGGCTTCTTTTTTGATCAATACCGCTGCCGGAGGTGTCTTTATCTCAAATGTAAAAGATTTATTCTTGTATACATGAATCACTACTGGATAAATCATACCGGGAGAATCTTTTGTCTTATCATTGAAATTCTTACAAAATTCCCCGATATTTACTCCGGCCTGACCCAAAGCAGGTCCTACCGGAGGAGCAGGTGTAGCTTTACCGGCAGGTAATTGCAATTTTACAACGTGCTCCACATCTTTTGGTTTTGCCATTTTTACCTCAAATTTAAATTATTTCTACCTGATCAGTCTTTACTTCTACAGGTGTTACTCTTCCGAATACAGTTACCTTTATGGTTAATTTCTGTTCCTTTTCACTGATTTTATCTACTACCCCATCAAAGTCACTAAAGGGACCAGCAGTGATCCTAACCATATCTCCGGGAATAAATTCATAATTCTTGCCAGGTTCTTTTTCACGATCAGCAATACCCAGTAATCTGTTTATCTCGTAATCGCTTAATGGTTGAGGTTTTTTCCCCGTTCCCAGGAAATTGGTGACCCCCGGAAGACCTACAATAAAGGAATAAACCTCCGGAGTAAGATCGGCTTCGATAATTATATAACTGTTAAAAAGCTTCTTCTCCCGTTCAACCTTTTTGCCATCGCGAATATGGAAGGTTTTCTGGGTTGGTATCAAAACCTGACCGATTTTGTCTTCCAATTCTGTACCCTTAATCCCCTTAACTATCGCTTCCTGGATTTTAAACTCATGCGAGGCATAAGTATGAACGACATACCATTTCATCTCTCAGATTATCCTTTTATCAACAGAAACCGTACTATTGTGCCAAACAGCCAATCCACTACTGAAAGAAAGATCGCTACAACCGCAGACATCACGATGACTACTGTAGTTCCTTCCTTCAAGTCATTCTTGCTGGGCCAGGAAACAAAAGCCATTTCCTGCCTGACATTCTTGAAAAAACGTAAGATTTTTTTTATCATTTTCACCAACCGCTTTTTTCCAAATAAAAATAATGGCAGGCCCGGCAGGACTTGAACCCGCAACCCCCGGTTTTGGAGACCGGTGCTCTACCAGTTGAGCTACAAGCCTACACTAATATTTATCTGGTTTGTTTATGTTCCGTATGCTTTCTGCATTTCGGACAGAATTTCTTATATACGACCCTTTCCGGATGTGTTCTTTTATTCTTAGTCGACGTATAGTTCCTGTTCTTACATACTTCACAAGCTAAAATTATTATATCTCGCATCAGGATTTTCCTCCGGATTTAGATCAATTCTTACTATTCAATGATATCGCTGACAACGCCGGCACCGATGGTGTGACCACCTTCGCGGATAGCATAGCGCAGACCTTTTTCCATGGCGATCGGTGTGATCAAT
>JAFGMF010000009.1 GCA_016927675.1 Candidatus Cloacimonadota bacterium | reverse complement strand
TCTTCCTTGTGCAAGCGTTGGAAAACTCCGAATAGTTTTTCCAAATATTTATCATCAAACCCAGCGCCGTAATCTTTGATCCAGAATATAAATTCCTTCTCATTTTTGCTGGCTCCGATCTCGATTTTTTTTATTTCTGATTTTGTGCTGTATTTGATGGCGTTACTGATCAGATTTTGCCAGACCTGTTTGATCAAAGTAAGATCACAGACAGCCGAAGGTAATTTACTGATACACAACTCGAAGGATTCTTGCTCTTCGGCACTGGCGATTTCGCAATAGATCGATCTGGCAACAGCAGTCATGTCCACTACTGTTTTATTGATATCTGCCCGTGAAATACGTGACAGACTAAGCAGGTCAAGAATCAATCTATCCATTTTTACAACGTTATTACGAATGACATTGATATATCGTTTGCCTTCCTCATCCAGTTTTTCTGCATAATCTTCCAGCAGGAATTTGCCGAAGCCATCAACTGCTCGCAATGGTGCCCGTAGGTCGTGAGATACGGAGTAGGTGAAAGCTTCCAGCTCCTGATTTGAGATCAGAAGTTTACGGCGTTCTTCCTGCAATTCGGATGTCAGATTATTCAGATCTTCTACCATGTAGATCATGGCTTTTTCACTTTGATCAAGTTTCTGCACTTTTTCTTCCAGTTGAGCAGTTCGTTCAGCCACTCTTTGCTCAAGATCAACTGTATATTGCCTGATCCTTTCGTTAAGTTGAGTTTGCTGAATTGCCAAAGCCATCTGAGTGGCAACTGTTTCGAGTAATCTCTGATCGGATTCAGAGTAGGCATTAATTTTATTTGTTTCCATGTTTAGAACCCCGATGATCCTATCTCCTGTCCGCATTGGAACGCATAATTCAGAACGAATATCCTTACGAATCGGATAATAACGTTGATCAGACTTGACATCCCCCAGTCGGACGGATTGCCCGGTTTTAGCTACCCAGCCTGTTAAACCTTTTCCCAGGGTTAAATCATGAGAATTGATATAATCTTTATCTGCTTTTACAAACTCAGAATCCTGACCCTGATTACTCACAGCAAATGGCAGGAGTTTGCCAGTTATATCATCAATTAACAGAACAGCACCATATTCGAATCTGAGAGTGCGTTCCATGATGTCGATCAGTTCCTGCGCCAGTTCTTCCGGAAGATAATTATGCTGGAGAGAACGGGATATTTCATAGATTGTTTCCAGTTCTTTTATATAACGCCGTTGTTCTTCTTCAGACTTCTTGCGCTCGGTTATATCAATAGCCATCTCGTTTCGGACCAACCTTCCGTCCGGCCACATTATCGCTTTATCAATACAACGATACCAACGATTGCTGATTTCGTTCTGGAATTCCCAGATATAAGATTTGCCGGCGTTCTCTCCAAGAATTATCTCATTTGTACAGAAAGGACAAGGTGTGTTGCGATGCTGTAAATATTGATAGCATTTGCGATTGTCAGGATTTCCAAAGATAGATTTTAAAACCCGGTTTACAAAGATGATTTCATAAGTTTTTGGATCAGAAACATATATTGGTTCGTCGATCCCGTCGAAAATTGCCAGGAGTTGGGCATGACTTTCCAGACTTTTTCTCTCGGCTTTTTTTTCAACCGTAACATCGCGCAGGATTCCAATAATGCGTTTATTCTGCTCATTGATATTCACACTGATCTCAATGAATTTATCTTTGAAAGGAAGAATGAATGAATCTATACTGTTGCCTGTAAGTACCTGGTTAATGTTTTCAGTAAGTAAAGGCAGATGTTTCGGATCCAAGATCTTTTTTGCCAAGTTCATAATAGTTTTTCCGATCAAATTCTTTTTATCAATATTTACTATTTTGATCAATGCATCATTGGTTTCTATCACTTTGCCTTTCATGTCAGTATAGATCAACCCTTCCGAAATGTTTTCGAAGATTGAACGGTATTTTTCTTCACTTTCCTTTAGAGCGGCTTCGGCAAGTTTTCTCTTGGTAACATCACGGATGATTGTCAGAATTCTCTGTTCACTCATAGCATTTATCCGAGCCTCAAAATACCTGTTCCCGCCTGGAAGGTCTAAAGTGTATTCAAAAATCTGGAGCTGTTTTGAAGCAAAAGCATTTTTGTAGCATTGTCTGCTCTGTTCGGCAATTTGTGGTAATACTTCGTCAATCGATTTACCGAGAAATGATTCAGGTTTTATCATTAATAATGAATCATCATTGGTATAATAATCGAGAAATATTCCATTCTGATCGTTGATGAACATCAGATCAGGTGAAGCAGATAAAATTGCCGTGTTTTTAGCATTTGAATCCCGCAGCGCATCTTCTGCTTCTCTGCGATCGGTGATATCTCGATGCGTGCCCACAAAACGAAGAGGAGTACCTTCCTCATCCCGCTCTACTATGTAACCTCTTCCAGCTATCCACATCCATCCTCCGTGTTTCATTTGGAAACGGAATTCCACCTGAAAACGCTCTATCTCTCCCTTCAAGTGTTGCTCTGCATTTGACATAACATAGTCAACATCATCAGGATGAATACGTTTTTGGAACTCTTCCAGCCGATGTGGGAATTCATCGATTTCATAGCCTGACATCTTATAATAACGGGGATCGAAATAGACTTCATTTGACGTTAAATCCCAATCCCACATACCGTCGTTGGCAGCAAGCATGATCTTGGAAAGACGATCTTCGCTTATACGCAACGCTTCTATTGCCTGTTTTCTTTCGGTAATATCCTCACCCAGGGAAAGGATCATGCGAAATTCTCCATCTTCGGTGAGAATTGTATTGTTCCACTCGATCAGGCGTCTTTCTCCGGATCTGCTGATGACCTCATTCTCGAAATGATGATCGATGAATTTATTCTCCACGATCTCGTTCCAGACCCGATAGATAGTCTCTCTCAATTCTTCAGGAATAAAGATCTTTATCCATTCTCTGCCGATAACTTCTTCCGCTTGGTAGCCGGTAAGCCTTTCGGCATAATGATTGAAGACAATGATCTGTGAATTTTCGCCCAGCCCTACAACGATGTTGGGAGCATTGTTGACGATATTTTCCGACCATTCTTTTTCTCTTTTCAATGCTTCTTCCGATTTTTTCTGGTCTGTGATGTCTTCTACTACACCTTCGATCCAACCTTTATCAGGATAGATCCTGGCTGAATATCTTGCCCAGAAAATCGATTTGTCTTTACGATAGAAGCGTGCTTCAAAGTTTTTTACAAATCCTTTTTTCTTGATTGAGGTTATCATTTTTTCACGAGTTCCCGGATCGACGTAATTCTCTGAAGTTAAATATTCAGCTATCAGCTCGACTCGATTAGCATAGCCAAACATTTCAGCCATTTGCTCGTTACTTTCCAATATTTTTCCATCCGAGATTCTTGTTCTGAACAGCCCAACATGAGCGTTTTGGAAAATGTTTCGGTAGGTTTCTTCACTTTCTTTGATCGTGTTATATAGGTCATAGAGTTCTTCGTTCTGCGAATGCAGCTTTTCGTTCATAGCCTTGATTTCTTCGTTTATCAGTTGCAGTTCTTCCTGCTGTTTTTTCTGCTTGGTGATATCCCGGGCAATAGCATAAGTTAAACCCCTGGTCTTGATCGGTCGGGAAATCCACTGCAGATATCGATAACTGCCATCTTTGCAGCGATAGCGATTGGTGAAATCCATTAC
>JAFGMF010000105.1 GCA_016927675.1 Candidatus Cloacimonadota bacterium | reverse complement strand
TGAAATTTGAAATGTGAGATTTGAAATGTGGAATAAATAGTTGGAGATACTTTTGATCAGTCATTATATATTATAATTTCGGTTAAAATATTGCAGGCCAGATTACACCGGCAGCTGCCGGATAGGGTTATTTCTAATCCCAACAGTCCCCGTTGGAATGCCAGATCTCCGCTCCTGCGGACTCTCTTCACGCAGAGCATTGGAACCAGAATTGTCAATGTTTTGGGACAAATGGAATCTTCGATTCCGGTAATTCTCTCTACAATAGGAGTACAAAGGGGTTTAAGAACAAAGTAAAGTTAATTACATGAAAACGTTGGGCGAAAATTTACGGTGCAGAAATAACGGGAGGATTATATGAAATATCTATTACTGATTCTACTCACACTTTCCGTATTACATGGATATGAATGGATACCTATTTGTACAGAAGAAATAGCGGTTTACGATTTAGCTCAGCATTTTATCGGCTATCCCTTTGTTCTTGCTTGTGAAGATGGTCTTCTTATTGAAAGTGGCGAAGAATGGATTCAGATTAACACCGGACTACCTGTATGGAATATTCTTCACTATAACTATAATGAATTTCTTCTGGTGCAGGGTAATGGAAGTTATTCAGATGGTGTTTACAAATTTAACGAAAATTCCTTAGAATTTGAGGTTATAGAGTGGATAGTATATCCTAATTTTCTCGTTCAGAATGCAGAACAGGAATTTTATGTGGGTTCATATAACGGTTTGTATAAATCCAGCGACGGCGAAGTCTGGGAAGAAGTAAATCATTTCTCTGGGATGAATTGTCGAGATATGGTGTTCTGGAATAATCATTATGCAGTCTCCGTTTCTGGTAATATCTATGGCGTACATTATTCTGATGATTATGGTTTTACTTGGAACTCACCCTCAACAGGATGTCCCAATATTACCGATATAGCTTATAGATTGGATTCAAAATTATTTGGTGTGCTTCCAGATACATCAAATTCCTCTGGATTATGGAGCTCGACAGATTACGGCTTGTCTTGGCAGATTGAATTCTACTCAGACTTACTTTCGAGTGTAAATAATGATATGAGTGGAAATACTTTTGTGGGCTGGGAAGAAAATAATGGTGTGGCAATATGGTCAAATGAATCCATAATTCCCATGAACGAGGGATTGTTAGACCTGTCGATAAACAATCTATTTGTAAATCCAATAATGAGTGTTATCCATATGATGGCATTTACAGATAATGGAGCGTTTATGCTAACTGATTATCAAGTGTCCTCCGAAAAAAAACTACTTCTACCCAAGATTATTCTCTCAAATTATCCAAATCCATTCAATCCTTGTACTGAAATCAGATTTAAAATTTCAGAATTCGCTAAAATTGAATCAATAAATATCGAGATTTATAACCTGAAAGGACAATTGGTAAACGCTATTCCAGTTATCCTGAGCGGAGTTGAAGGATCTGTTACCTGGAATGGGAATGAAGATAATATCCACCTTTCATCTGGAATATATTATTACAAGCTGAGCATTCCCAATTCACCAGTAAAGAAAATGATATTGTTAAAATAGGAGATAAACAGTTTAAAAATTCTTTAACAATCTCAATAAGGCATATAAGCTGTACCCAGACAATTTCACTGATATCTGATCTCAATTCTGCAATAGCTTCACTCATTAAAGACAATTTCAGAAATTTATCTGTCTTCACAATTCGTATAGTCACACTCTTTGTCCGTTAGCGGACACATACAGTACTCCAGCGGATAGCATGGCTATTATCTCATCTTGTATAATTATTTATATAGTGGTCGGTTAGCTTTTTGGCACGTCAAATGCTATCTTAAATAAAAGAAAAATTATTACAGATTGTTATCAGGGGGATTGAAGGGATTCAGATATGTTTAAAAATTATCTAAAAATAGCCTTTAGAAAACTTATCCGGCAGAAGGTGTTTTCCTTTATCAACCTGTTTGGATTAGCAGTAGGAATGACAGCCTGCCTGCTTATTCTGTTCTGGATTCGTGCTGAATTCAGTTTTGACAGATACAATGAAAATTTTGATTCGATATATCGCGTAATTCATCAGCAGAATTTTGAAGAGCAAACCATTCACAGTTCTAAAGCTCCCATTCCTCTGGGACCGGCTTTGGCAGAAGATTTTCCGGAAGTAATCAATTTTGCAAGGTATGGAACATTTGTGGGAGAAGTACTCATCGAATTCGAAGATAAAGCCTTTTATGAACTGGGCGGAGCTTACGTAGATCCCTCATGGTTCGATATCTTTACCGTGGATTTTCTGCAGGGAGATAAAACTGCTATTTTCCCTGATCGTTTCAGTGTGATCATCACCGAATCTACAGCAAAAAAATACTTCGGAGATGAAAACCCGATCGGGAAAACTCTGGAATTGGAAAACGTATGTGAATTGACGATATCCGCCATCATCAAAGACATACCACAAAATGCCCATCTGAAATTTGATTTTGCCGTGCCGTTCACGCTTTACGAGGCATGGGGAGAAGACTTAAACAAATGGGACAGTTGGCCTACCTACACTTACCTGCAGCTAATTCCCGGTGTTTCGAAGCATGATTTGGATGCCAAAATCGCTGATTATCTGCATGATAAAATTGCTCATAATCACGATAAAATCTACCTGCAGCCACTCAGCAAAATCCACCTTTATTCTCGTTTTGCCTACGACAGCCCGGCAATCCTGGGCGATATTACCAATATTTACATCTTTTCTTTGATCGGATTTTTTATTCTGGTGATCGCTTGCATCAATTTCATCAATCTGACCACAGCCGGTTCGTTGAAAAGAACACGGGAAATCGGATTGAGAAAAGTAGTTGGAGCAAATCGAAAACAACTGATAATGCAGTTTCTGGGAGAAACGATCTTCCTTACGAGTTTGGCTTTTATCATTTCTCTGGTTATGCTGGAACTGGTAATGTCCAGTTTTAACAAACTGGTTGGTATGTATATTTCAGTTAATTTCACTGATTGGAAGATTTTAGCGGGAACTGTTTTGATTTTACTGTTCACAGGATTGTTCTCCGGCATTTATCCGGCATTCTTCCTGTCGGCATTCAAACCGATTCGCACTCTGAAGGGAACGGTGAAATTCGGATCCAAAGGCAACATTTTGCGCAAAAGCCTGATCGTATTTCAGTTTTTTCTGTCGGTAACGCTCATCATCTGCACACTGGTGGTTTTTAAACAGCTCATATACATTCAAAATAAAAACCTGGGGTTCAATACCGATCACGTTGTCTGCATTCAATGCCGGCCGGGAATGTATCGAAATTATCCTCGTTTCAAAGAAAATCTGCTGAAATACAGCGCAATCGTGAATGTAACCGCAACAGGTGAAGAACATGGACCAATTCCCATCACGCCCGGTACAATTAACTGGTCCGGAAAAGACCCTCAATCAAATCCAAATATTTCTCTGTCAGAAGTTGATTTCGGTTATTTTCAAACTTTGCAGATCGATTTGCTGGAAGGTCGTGGCTTCAATAGAGATTTTTCCTCCGATTCGACGGCAGTTGTTGTTAACGAAGCAGCTGTGTACGCTATGGGAATGCAGGAACCGCTTGGGCAACAGCTGACTTTAGATGGCCAGAATTACACCATTATCGGAGTGAATAAAAATATGCATCGCAATTCTCTGCACACTGCCATCGAACCTGTTGTTACCAGGATAATCACGTATGTTCCTTTCACGCTTTTCATCAGAGTTGATGCCCGGAATCTATCTGAAAACATCAAGATTATCGAACAGGAGTGGTATAGAATAGTACCTGATTTTCCGTTTGTCTATAATTTTCTGGATGAGCGAATAGCTGCTTTATATAAATATGAGCAGAAAATTGCTAGAGTATTTACTTATTTTGCACTTCTGGCAATTTTCATTTCTTGCCTGGGATTACTCGGATTAGCTACATTCTCAACTGAATCGAGAACCAAGGAAATCGGAGTGAGAAAAGTATTGGGTTCGTCTGCTGGAGAAATTGTATTGTTACTATCGCGAGATTTTGCCAAATGGGTACTTCTCGGTACGTTGATCGCCTGGCCGGCAGCCTGGTATGGTATGACCAAATGGCTGCAGACATTTGCCTACAAAACCCGGATGGATTTATGGCTTTTTGCTGTTTCCGGTTGTTTTGCGTTGCTGCTAGCTATAATTACTGTTAGTTTTCAAACGATTAAAACAGCAGTTGCAAATCCTGTGAAAGCGTTGAAGTATGAGTAAGGATTTTATTGGTAATAATTATAATAAAATCAATTCACAAGAGAGGTAACAAATGATTAATAAAAAAGTAATTTATATACTTGGATTTCTTATCCTGCTAAGTTCATTGGCTGCTCAGGATTTATTGGATGGCCCGGAAAGTGTGGAATGGGATCATATTCAAGATTGCTGGCTGGTTTCCAATTATTATAGTGGAGATATTGTGGCATTAGATGAAGACGGAAATCAATCGATCTATACTGATCTTCTTACATCAACGTTGGGGTTAAAAGTAAAAGATGAAAACCTTTATGTTGCTTCGGCTGATGGCATTGCAATTTTTGATCTGAACACTGGATTCATTTCCTCATTGATTTCTATGCCGGAAGCTGTGCTTTTAAATGATCTCGACTTTGATTCTGTAGGCTTTCTGTTCGTCTCAGATTATTGGGATAATAAGGTTTACAGGATTGATCTTTCGGATAATACATATGAAATATTTGTAGATTATGGTGCTTTTTCTCCTAATGGTATGATCTTTGATGAAGAAAATGATCGCATGTTAGCTTGTGGCCATGATGGAACAAATTCAATAATTCATTCATTTGATGTGAATACCGGAGATACTGAATTACTGCTTTATCCAAATTTCTATTCTCTGGATGGTTTTGCCAAAGATTCCCAGGGCAATATTTACATATCTTCCTGGCATACTGATACGGTGTACAAATTCGAAGGAAATAACATCAGTAACAATGTGGAAATTGCAGCAAGTGGATTAGTTGATCCTGCAGATATTTTTATCGATGAAAATGATGTATTGGCTGTACCCAATTTTTCGGCAAACACTATTAGTTTGATACAATTAGAGTTACTCAATTATGCTGATAATGAAATATTTGGAAAAGATAAAATTCAGCTTGCAAATTATCCCAATCCTTTCAATCCCTCCACGACAATTTCATTTAGCTTAACCACAGAGTTCACAGACTGCACGGAGATTTCGATTTATAATCTGAAAGGTCAGAAGGTGAAAACTTTCTCAAATCTAGAAAACACTCAATTATCAAAACATCAAATCACCTGGAACGGCACTAACCAATCCAATCAACCTGTTTCATCCGGAATTTACTATTACAAACTGAATATCCCGAATTCTCCGATTAAGAAAATGGTATTGTTAAAATAAGAGGAATACCCCGAAAATGATTAATCTTGGTATTTCCATTATTATATTGGTTCAATATATGAGATGCTTAACGAGATCGACAAAGCTAGAGAATACTACAACAAAACTCTGGAGATAAATCCAGAGAACTCTTATGCGACAAAGGCTTTGGAGAAGTTGGATAAACTAGGAAAATAGAGGTATAAATAATGTTTAAAAATTATCTGAAGATGTCGTTACGCAACATTCGCAAGCACAAGTTGAACAGTGTAATAAATATTATAGGATTAGCTTTGGGGCTTACTTGTAGCCTGCTGATCCTTTTCTACTTGAAGGCTGAGATAAGTTATGAAAAATTCTTTCCCAAAGCAGACAGAATCTATCGCATAACCAATGAAAACCTGGATGAAAATGGTATGCATTGGGCAGTTGTTTCGCCTTTACATGCACTGGAAATTCAGGCAGATATTCCGGAAATTGAATCTGCAATTCGCATGTTTTATTGCTACACTCAGATTTATAGTTACGGTGAAGGAGAAGAAGTAAAACGCTTCCAGGAAGATCATGGCTTCTATACTGATCCGGGAATTGTTAACATGTTCGATATTGAATTTCTGAAAGGTAATCCTGAAACTGCTTTGAATGAATTGAACTCGATTGTAATTACCGAGTCCTTTGCTAAACGCTATTTTGGTGAGGAAAACCCCCTGGGAAAAACCGTGCAGAATGAACAGAATCGCAGAGAAATGGAGGTGACGGGAGTTATCAATGATCTTCCCTCCAATACTCATCTCAATTATGAATTTTTAGTTTCCATGCCAACTCTGTATGATGAGATGGAATCGCGAGGTGCAGCCGATTGGATGGAATCCCGTGGCTGGGCACACTTCTACACCTACGTTTTGCTGAATGAAAATGCCGATCTGAAAACAGCTGAAGAGAAAATGCTGACATTTGAAGAGCATTTTTATCAGGAATGGTATGATGATCCTTCTGATGTTCACGAGAATACAAAACTTCACTTTCAACCACTCAAAGATATTCACCTGAAGTCTCATCTGGAACAGGAAATGAGTGCTAACAGCAACATCGTTTACGTTTATGTTTTTGCTTTCATCGTAGTATTGGTTCTGCTTCTGGCAGGAGTGAATTTCGTAAATCTTTCTACTGCCAGAGCTTTCAATCGAATGCGTGAAGTGGGAGTGAGGAAAGTAGTAGGTGCAGCCCGAAAAAGCCTCATGATCCAGTTTCTTACAGAGTCCTTGATTTTGGCTTCAATCTCTGCCTTGATCGCATTACTCCTGATCGAACTGAGTATACCATTCTATCAGTCTATCACTGGATTGGAATTCACGCTATTCGACTTTTTATCCTTAAATAATATTCTGCTGATTGTTTCACTGGTAATAATTTCCGGAACGCTTTCAGGTTTGTACCCGGCATTTTTCATGTCAGGTTTTGACGTGATAACATCTTTGAAAGGGCAGAAAAATCCTAAAACTACCGTATCTTATATTCGTAATTTTCTGGTTATTTTTCAATTCGTGATCTCAGTTTTCATGATCTTCAGCACGATCATTATCTATCAGCAGATGAACTTTTTCCAGCAGAAAAATCTTGGTTTCGATACGGATCAAGTAGTAGCAATCGAAATGTATGGTGAATTACGACGCGAAGTTGGAGGTAACATCGACAGCTTCAAATCGGAATTACTCGGCTTCAGTTCAATAAGTTCTGTAGCCTTATCTTCCAATCTTCCCGGTGAACGTTTCAGCGTGGAAGACATCTGGCAGGAAAGTATTCCCGAAGAAGTGGAAATACCTCCCATTCGTTATTTACGGGTGGATAAAGATTTCATCGAGACAATGGGCATTAAAATGGTGGAAGGCAAAAGCTTCGCAGATTGGACCAGCGAAAATCCTGCATTTATTTTAAATGAGAAAGCCCTCAAAGCTATCCAGCTGCAAGAACCGATTGGCAAGATCGCATCCAACTTTCGAGGAACAGAAGCTGAGATCGTGGGGATTGTTCAGGATTTCAATTTTGCATCGCTTCATAATACGATTGAACCTTTAGTCCTGGAATTGAATCCGCGCTGGGGATCGAAAATCCTGGTGAAAATAGCAGGAGATAACATTCCTGAAGTTATTCAATTTCTGAAAAATAAAGTTGAGGAAGTAGCTCCTGGCTCTATCTTTCAATATACTTTCTTGGATGAAAAACTGAATACACTATATGCGAATGAACAGAGATTAAACAGTATCTTTAAAACGTTTTCCATCTTGGCGATCATCATATCCTGCCTGGGATTATTCGGACTTTCAGCTTATTATGCTGAGATGCGAACCAAAGAGATCGGAGTACGAAAAGTGATGGGTGCCAGTATTTCTAATATTGTCAGTTTACTCTCATCCAAGTTTTTGATATGGGTTTTTGTAGCTAACCTTATAGCTCTACCAATTGCATGGCTGGCTATGAATAAATGGCTGTTAAATTTCGCCTATAAAATTGAGATCTCACCATCTGTCTTCTTGGTGTCTTTTGCATTATCTGTAATTATAGCATTTGTTACAGTTAGTTTCAGAACCTTGAAAGCAGCTATAGCAAATCCCGTGATGGCTCTTAAGTATGAATAGATGATGATATTTTTAATTCTAAATATGAAAAAATATTTGAAGCTAATACCGAACTTGCGAAAATAGAAGGGATTGCTTAGTGTAATTTAATTAGAGTAAGGAAAGTTCTATGTTGAGAAATTATTTAAAAACAGCTTTTCGCAATCTGGCGAAAAACAAAACATTTTCTTTCATCAACATCTTTGGCTTGGCTTTGGGAATCTACGTTTGCATAATTATCAATATTTACGTATATGATGACCTGACATTCGATCATCATATTGATGAAGCGGAAAATGTATACCGGGTTATTTCCAATGATAATTCAAAAGACTGGGTATCAGCAGTAACCGTTGGTCCATTGTATCCGATCATAGGTGAAGAAATCCCGGAAATTGAAGCTGCTACTCGTATGACAGGATTGGGCGCAAGAATAAAAAGAGCAGATATTGAAGTGCCGGATTCCTTAGCTATATTCCGGATTGCAATGCTGACCGATGCTGATTTCTTTGGCGTCTTCCGGCCTAATATCATCAGTGGTGAAAGAGCAAATCCATTATCCGTTCCTAATGCCGTTTACCTGACACAGGAAACTTCAGAAGCAGTGTTTGGCGATGAAGATCCTGTCGGCAAAGCAATCGATATCAGTTTTGTTCAGGATGGTTTTGTGGCGGGTATTGTTGAAAACAATCCATTCAATACACATCTGCAATACGGTGCCATCCTGACGATGGACGTGAATATAAATCCTTTGTGGTGGAACAGCTGGGAAAACCTGACACTTACAGGTTTTGTACGTTTAAATCCGGGTGCTGATCCTGAACTTGTGGAAGATAAAATCATCTCAGTAGCGAGAGCAAATGGCTTAACCTCGATGTTCACTCCCGTGATGCAACCGCTTCTGGATATGCATCTCCATTCATCGGAATTGCGTTATGATGCTTTCAACAGATTCAAAAGCGATTCTTCTGTAGTTCTCAGTCTCATCATTATTGCCATTCTTGTGCTGCTGGTTGCTTCGGTAAATTTCATCAATCTTTCCAGTGCCCGTTCTTCCAAACGAAGCAGAGAAGTGGGAATACGTAAAGTTGTGGGAGCCTATCGTGGACAGCTTTCTTTCCAGTTTCTCACCGAGTCGATAATTTACACCATCATTGCGATGATCATTGCGATATGT
>JAFGMF010000104.1 GCA_016927675.1 Candidatus Cloacimonadota bacterium | reverse complement strand
TTACGGAGATATTCCAGATATGCATGATGGTATAACTGCAGAAATTCAATAACGCAGGTAAGCAGCATAATCACTGATGCATTCTTCACAGGTTTACTGCCGGGAAATAAAAGAGATATGATCAGCGACCAGAAAACTACATAAAAAACGCCCCCCAGAGAATTATTGACCCATTGAGACAACATTCCTGAATAGATTTTTGTCGATAATCCTATCGGAATGATAATAATTATTGAGAAGATCGTCCATTTTCTCTTAGTGCAGAACAAGCTGATCACCTCTTAATATTTGTTTCTTCGTAATCGATTTCGAGTTTCTTTTCCTTGTAGCCAAGGCATAAGCTTCGATCCTGGAACTTATCTTTTATCGGCGATCATAATTACTTCAGTTTAAGACTCATCAATACTTTCAGATTTTTCAGATACAGGCAAAATCCTGAATTTATTCTTTTATTTGAGCTTCATCTGAAATCGGTTTCCTGGCTGTTTCGACAATATCCTTAATGGCTGCTATGATAACTTCGGGATGTGTATCCTGAATAAAATGACCACTTTCTGTTACGATGATCTGTTTGCCTTGAGGTGACAATGACACCAGATCCTGTTGGAACTTCAGCCACTGTTCGCGCCATGCTTTTGTATCAAAGATCCATTTTTTCCCTGCAGTGATAACGATAACAGGTATATCGGGGAAAGGTCCTGCGTTCTTGATGTCTTCTGCAACCCGTTCAAAATCAAAGATCTCCCAATTATAACTTTTTTTGGCAATTTCATTTACTATCATCGTTTCGACAGGACGATTCCGATGCCACCAGTCTTCCTGATCAGGGTGAGATGAATCGACAAAAATCACTCCAGCAACTTCGTCCGGATAAAGACGCGCGAACAAGTTGGTAAACAGACCGCTATAAGAATGCCCGACCAATATATAGGGCGGTTTTTGTCCTGTTTCTTCGAGTAATTGATGCAGTCTTTTTACAACTCTGAGACCTGTATTCTGTCCCATGGCAGGTTTACTTCTGCCATGGCCGGGTCTGTTATCTGCAAACACTCTGGTAAATGTGGCTACTTCTGGTAAAACCTTGATCCAGCAATCCATATCAGTATTGGAATTGAATATTACCGTTGGGCTTCCGACACCCTGGCAGACATATTCGATCCGCTGGACGCCTATCCAATTTGTGTCTTTATTCTGAAGAGAAGCACCACATCCTGTAATTATCAAAAAAACAGGCAATAATCCAACAGATAAACCCAAAAAACGAATTATACCTGAAATCAGATTTGCTTGATCAGCATTTCTCTGTTTGAGCAATTCAGTTGCTTTCAACATTCCATTCTCTCCTTTTATCTTAGAATATCAGTATTGAAGGATACTGGATTGGAAAACATGATCAAATTTACAATATTCAAATCAGCTTGTTGAATATTTATGTCAAACTAATTTTTGCCTCAATTTCAGAATTTGCCAATAAGGATAAACTTGAGGTTCTGATCATTACGAAAATGTAATTTCCTGACTGCTGTTTCGATGAAGCAGTTTACTTCAGGATAAATGATATTGCGGCAATTCATCTTTTGAGTTATATTAAGAAAAGGATTATATTGACGGGGAAAGAATTTTGAGGAAGGAGTAAAATATAACATGAAAAAAACAATCGATACCAGAGGTTTACCCTACCCGCAGCCAGTTGTCGAAACCAAAAAGGCTTTACAGGAGGGTGATTTCACGATGCTTGAGGTCATCGTTGATAATGAAATTTCCAGCAGAAATGTAAGCCGGTTTGCTACAAATTCGGGTTTTCGAGTAATAGCTGTCGAGCAGATAGACGAAAATTTTCGGATCCTGATAGAAGCTGACAGTGAGCAATCTGATATCCTGAAAGAAGAAAAATCGGGATCAGGGGATTTTCCCGGGTTGGTTGATAAGTTTAAAAGTAAAAAAATTGTCATAAGCTCAGACAGGCTTGGTTCCGGTGATGAAGAACTTGGTAAGAAATTATTGCAGTCTTTTCTATATGCTCTAACTGAGACGTCTATACAACCCAGTATGTTAATATTTTTAAATAGTGGTGTAAAATTCTGTTCTCTTGAATCGGGGATCATTGATATTCTAAAGAAGATACAAGAAAGAGGTGTTGAGATCCTCGTCTGCAGTACCAGTCTGGACTATTATCAGATGACCGGGAAACTGAAAATCGGTAAGATCAGCAACCTGTTTGATATCACCAGGCAACTGCTGGATACTGGAGAAATTCTTTCTATCTAGATCGATAGCAGTCAGTTTACAGAAAAGAAGACGATGTTGAATAAACGTCGTCTTTTTTCATAAAAGAGGTCATATTAATCGGATTATCGAAGAGATTTATGTTCGAATTAGAACAAAATTTGTACGTTTACGAACGAATAAACATAATAAATATCCTGCTGAAACTTGATAAACAAAGGAATATCTGGTTATACAAGTACTTGGTATGATAGTTGCGTATCCTGTATTAATGTTTGTAATTTAATCTATAAACAGAATATTGAGAAAGAATTTATTATTCTGTTAAGAGATATTTAATTAGAATTGCCCTTACTCCTCCCCTTGGGCAAAATGATCAAGATAGCGAACCGGAGAGTAGATCCTTGCCCGGGGTCTACCTCCGGCATCTTGATCTTGTATTTTTCTTAAATCAGATTATCAAATAGATAAAATCGAGGAGAAATGATGATCAAACTGGAAGATGTGTTTAAATATTATGCCAATAAGTTTCTCAGAACCTATGTGTTGAAGGATATCACTCTCGAGATCAAAGAGGGAGAGTTTCTTACGGTGATGGGACCTTCAGGGGCAGGAAAATCAACGCTTCTGTATATTCTGGGAATGCTGGAAACGCTTGACGAAGGCGAATATTTTTACAAGGGAAATCCGGTGCACAAGTTCAATGAAAAGAAGAGAACCGAATTGCATAAACACGAAATCGGATTTGTTTTTCAGCAATATCATCTGATTGACGAGCTGACAGTCTATGAAAACATCGAAATGCCTCTTTTATACCAGAAAATCAAGAGCTCTGAGCGCTCATCCCTGGTTTGTGACATGCTTGATAAATTCAATATCGTCGGCAAGAAAGACCTTTTCCCCAATCAACTATCAGGCGGACAGCAGCAACTTGTCGGAATTGCCCGGGCGATAATTGGTAAACCAAGTCTTTTGCTGGCAGATGAACCGACCGGGAATCTGAATTCTGAACAGGGCAG
>JAFGMF010000103.1 GCA_016927675.1 Candidatus Cloacimonadota bacterium | reverse complement strand
GTTTCAGTAATTTTATCTACAACTCTGTTATTTAAATTTGATTCTATCCATGGTATCAGCTCATGGCGGATTTTGTTTCTGCTGAATTTTGTTTCCCGATTGCTCAGATCTTCGCGCCAGCTTATGTTTTTCTTTTTAAGGAAATTTTCGATTTCTGCTCTGGAAAATTCGATCAGAGGATGAGCAATATTTCCCGTAACCGGAGCGATGCCTTTCAACCCGGTGTATCCAGCACCTCTGATCAGATGAAATAGAAAGGTTTCAGTTTGATCCATCCGATTATGACCGAGCAGAATTTTATCGACCAAGTATTGTCTGCTCAACTCGTTAAAATAAGTAAAACGGATTTCTCTGGCTCTGTTTTCCAGATTTGCTCCCGGTTCGAGCTTGATATCTTTGATCACCAGAGAAATATTCCTGTCAAAACAGAATTGTTTTACGAATTCTCGATCTGCTTCGGAATCGTTTCCCCGCAACTGATAATTAACATGTGCAGCCAGAAGTGTGAAATTCAGTTTTGATCTTAAGTACCACAGACCAAGAGTTAGAGCTGTGGAATCCGCTCCTCCCGAAAAACCTACCAGAATTTTGTCATCCCTGCGGATAATTCTGTTTCTGATAATGAAATCTTCCAGTTTATCAAGGAACTTCTGAGTATTAGCCATATTTTTTTCCTATAATAAGTTGTATTCCTTTCTTATTCAACTTTAAATTTAGCAAGTTTAGTATTAATCAGGTTTATGTCAAATAAAAAGCTTGTAAGAAAACTGACCGGTAGTAAAAATTGGAACAAATAAGATAATAAAAAGCAAGGAGAACTGATGGAAAAGCTACTGCTATTAGGAGATGAGGCGGTTGCTCAAGGAGCATTGGATGCCGGTTTATCCGGTGCGTATGGTTATCCGGGCACGCCATCCACAGAAATTGTGGAATATATTCAACGAAATCCGGAAGCAGCTGAGAGAGATGTGCATCGCACCTGGTCAGCTAACGAAAAAACCGCCATGGAAGAAGCCCTGGGAATGTCTTACGCAGGGAAAAGAACCCTGGTTACAATGAAACATGTAGGGTTGAATGTTGCGGCGGACCCCTACATGAATTCCGCTTTGACCGGAGCAAATGGTGGAGTTATTGTCGCGGTTGCTGACGATCCCTCGATGCATTCTTCACAAAATGAACAGGATTCGCGATTTTATGGTAAATTTGCCATGTTACCGATCTTGGAGCCGGCAAATCAGCAGGAAGCATATGATATGCCCAGGCTGGCATACCAGATTTCTGAAAGATATCATATCCCTGTAATGATCCGTTTAACTACTCGGCTGGCTCATTCCAGAGCAGGTGTCAAAAGGCAGAAGATCCTTCCTGAAAATAAACTCCATAAACCGGAAGATCCCAATCAATTTATGCTTCTTCCTGCTTTTGCCAGGAAAAAGTACAGGCACCATTTAGCTATCCAGGAAGACCTTGAGCAGGAATCAGAAAAATCACCATTCAATCTTTATCAAACCGGAAAAGATAAAAGTCTGGGGATAATCGCTTGTGGTCTTGCCTATAATTATCTGATGGAAAATTATCCCGATAATACCTGTCCCTATCCGATTCTTAAAATCGGGCAATATCCGCTTCCCCGGAAAATGGTCGAAAAAATTGTAAATGAATGTGATGAGATTTTAGTTCTGGAAGAAGGTATGCCATTGATAGAAGAGCTGCTGAAAGGATTTCTGGCTCATCATCTGAAAATCAAGGGAAGATTGGATAACACAATTTCCCGGGATGGAGAATTAACTCCGGCGAGTGTCAGGCAAGCCCTTGGTCTGGCAAAGCTGGCAAGCAGAGATATCCCTGAAGTTGTCGCAGGAAGACCGCCAGCACTTTGTGTCGGTTGTCCTCATGCTGATACTTATAAGGCTTTGAATTCGGCAATGGCAAAATATGGCAGTGGTCATGTTTTTTCTGATATTGGCTGCTATACACTTGGATTTCTTCCACCTCATCGTGCGATCAACACCTGTGTTGATATGGGGGCATCAATTTCCATGGCCATAGGTGCGGCTGACGCTGGTTTGTTCCCGGCAATAGCCGTAATTGGCGATTCAACCTTTGGTCATTCCGGGATAACTCCTTTGCTGGATGCAGTTGTCAAGAAGGCAAATATTGTGGTTACTATTCTGGACAACGATACCACAGCGATGACGGGGATGCAGGATTCCCAGGTTGAGGGAAAAGTAGAGAAAATCTGTATCGGCCTGGGTGTTGAACCAGACCATATTAGAGTTATTACGCCTTTATCCCGGAATCATGATGAAAACAGTAAAGTTTTTGAGGAAGAGATTCTATTTCAGGGTGTTTCGGTAATTGTTGCTCGACGACCCTGCATTCATGTTTACAGCAAGAAAACGAACAGGAGTTGATAATGAAAAAGGATATAATTTTAGCCGGAGTCGGGGGGCAGGGGATTCTTTCGATTGCGGCAATTATTGGATATGCGGCAGTGGAAACAGGTTTACATCTCAAACAGGCGGAAGTGCATGGAATGTCCCAAAGGGGCGGTGATGTTCAATCACATCTCAGATTGTCGGATAAACCGATTTTCTCTGATCTTGTTCCACTGGGAGCAGCAGATCTGATTCTTGCGGTAGAACCATTGGAAGCCCTGCGATATTGGCCTTATCTGAACAGTGACGGCTGGGTAGTGGTTAATTCCACTCCTTTCAAAAATATCCCTGATTATCCTGAGACAGAATCGATCCTGGCTGAGATCGCAAAACTGCCTAATCATATTATTATTGATGCAGACAAAACTGCCAAAGAATTAGAAACTCCCCGTTCGATGAATATGGTGATGCTGGGAGCGGCAATTCCATTTCTTGGGCTGGATTATGAAAAGCTTAAAGCCGGGACAGCCTTTATCTTCGGGCGGAAGGGTGAAAAGGTTGTCGAGATGAATTTGAAGGCAATCGCTGCAGGATACGAATTTTCCGAAAACGAAAGATAAGAAATTTAATTGTAAAAAATAGCGGGACTGCTGGCTGGAACAGTATATGAGGGAAGGATAAGATGAGAAGATTGCCGGGATTGATATTAATAATCCAATTGCTCATAACAACAGGATGCAGCCAGAAATTAATTCACGTATCTTATCCGGAAAAATTCGAAGGCTTAACCCAACTTGTTCTGGCAAGCGAAACAAAGAATGTCAGTTTTGTTGAAGATGTTACCAAAAGGATTCTCGGGATATTTCCCAGTTCTGCAAGTGTCCAGGTAAATTCAAATGTTACTTTTGATTTTTATCTGGATTTTGAAACTGACGGTTATGAAATAAGTTTTACGGAAGATCAAAAAACCATGAATTTTCTTGCCCCGCCAATCAGGGTAAAAAAGCCGGTGATCAACAGCTCTACAGTAAGCTATCCAGATAAAGGGATGTTGGTGAATGAAGAAAAAGAAGCGGTGAAGATTCTGGAGAATCTGACAGAAAGATTTCAGCTGGAGGGGCAATCTGCCTTACAGGAAGCTCATGTAATCGATAAATGTAAGGAAAAACTGGAAGAATACCTGCGTGGTTTATGCAGTCAATTTGGTTATGCTCAGGTGGAAATAATCGAGATTTCTTTTTATCGAGCTGGCTTATGACATCAGGATCATTCAGGTGATTCTGACAATGCTAACCATCTATCAATAAAATTATCCAGTTTTTCTGCAGTGATCCGCAGATCTTCAGAGATGTTTGAAAAATCTTCCGGACTGAGCAGGGAAGCTTCTTCAACAAGTTTTTTCTCCAATTGTTTTTGCGTCTTTTCAAGATCGGCTATTGCTTTTTCCAGTTCATCTTTTTCTCTTTTCTCTTTATAACTCAGTTTTTGGGTACGACTTGTTAATTTACCAATTCCTTCTTCAGCAAAATCAGGATCTTTTTGTTCATCCTCACGATATCTTTTTACAAGCAGATAATCAGAGTAATTACCCGGGAATTTGATTATTCTGTCTTTTTCAAAAATGAACAGATAATCCGTTACCCGGTCAAGAAAGAAACGATCATGAGATACAACCAGAAGGCATCCTTTAAAAGCATCCAGGTAGTCTTCCAGAATTTCCAGTGTCTGGATATCAAGATCATTGGTCGGCTCATCGAGAATCATGAAATTACTGCCAAACATCAATGATTTAAGGAGATAAAGTCTTTTTCTTTCACCACCCGAAAGACTGCGTAATTTATTCTGCTGCATTTTGCCGGTAAACAGAAATTTTTCCAGCATTTCACCGGATGAATGAAGATTGCCATCTGCTGTTCTGATATTATCAGCCTGTTGACGAATATAGTCGATCACTTTAAGATCGGCATTAAAATCATTTTCTTCCTGCTTGAAATAGGAAAATCTGGTATTGACACCAACCTTAACATTGCCGGCATCTGGCAGTTCTTCACCGGTCAGGATCCTGAGCAGAGTCGTCTTCCCGCAACCATTAGCTCCTATTATCCCGATCCTGTCCAGTTTCTGGAAAGTATAGTTGAAGGATTCAAATAGTCTGAGTGAGTCGTAACTTTTTGAGATATTTTTCAGCTCCAGGATTGTCTTACCCAATCTCTGAGTCTGAAAAGAGATATCCATTTCTGCATTACTGATCAGGTATGATTTATCGATCAGTTCCTTTACTCTTTCGACATGATTTTTAGGTTTTGATGTCCGTGCTCTTGCTCCACGTTGAAGCCATTTAAGTTCTTTACTCAATTGTGATTTTCGTCTGGTTTCCTTGCGCTCCCGGTCGATGATTTCCAATTCTTTTCGTTTCAGATAGTTTGAATAATTTCCTTCGTAGAATCGGAGTATCCCGGATTCAATTTCAAGTATCCGATTACAGACAGCATCAAGAAAATAGCGATCATGAGTAACGAAAATAACTGCCCCGTTATAGTTAAAGAGATATTCCTGAAACCATTCTATCGTATCAATATCGAGATGGTTGGTGGGTTCGTCCAGAAGAAGAAGGTCATGATCATCAAGCAGAACACGGGCAAGATCAAGTCTTCTGCGTTGACCGCCCGACAGGATTTGGGTGGGAGCATCAAAATCAGTAAGACCAAGTCTGGTAAGTATCGATTTTGCTTTGATTTCGATATCCCAGGCGTTGCATGAGTCGAGTTTATTCGTTAGGTTCTGAAGCTGGTTTTGATCATTAGCCTGAGGCGATCTCAGGAAGTCATGATATTCACGAAGCAGGGTAAAAACAGGGTGTTCGCTGAAGTAGATCTGTTCGTAAACAGTCAGATCTGGTATCAGGTCGGGTATTTGAGGAAGATAACCGACACTGACAGCTTTTCTGATCGTGATCTGACCGTTGTCCGGGTTTTCCTGTTGAGCGAGAATTTTTAAAAGAGTTGATTTTCCGCAGCCATTGATGCCGATCAAACCAATTTTATCAAACTCATGGATCCCGAAAGATGAATTCCGGCAGATTTCTTTATCTGCAAAGGATTTCTG
>JAFGMF010000102.1 GCA_016927675.1 Candidatus Cloacimonadota bacterium | reverse complement strand
GTATAAATATCACCTTCAGTGCAACCTGCACTTTGTAAAAATCCCCGGGCTGCCTTGCTGAGATCCCCGTTCTGATCATAGGCAAGTGATTTTGCCGGTCCAATCCTTTCGATTATCTCATCTTCCTGCCCGGATACCAGCCCGATCAATTTCAAGGCGAGACGACGAGGTGTGGAAAATCTCTCAACCTGTTCAAATCCTAATTTCAGCTCCGATAAATCTTTTCTGATTATTTCGGCAAGTCTGTCTTCAGCTTTCTGAAGATAGCCTGCTGGTAATTCTTCACAGCCGATTTCGAAAATTAAATCCGCATTCTCTTTGATCTTATCCGGCATTCAAACTCCTGAAAACAAAGCGGTCAGAGAATAATACTCTGAACCGCATCAGTAAAAAAATTCTTATATTATTATTTACTGAATATATATTTTAATGTTACCTGATTAACAAAACCAAGATCACCGTAAGAATTAACGGCATAATCGAGATGGTATTGCTTCCAGGTAAAACCTACCCCCAGTGATACACCGGAAAAGATCTCCTGATCACCTCCGGTTCTCCAGTTATCTGAATCTGTTCTGTATCCTGCTCTTAAAGCCAGCATTTCATGGATTTGATATTCCAGCCCGATCCTGCCGCTGAAATCAAAATCAATCGGACGGTTGATATCGAGCAGAGCATAAAATTTATCGGAAGGATGATAATTAAAGCCGACTGTAAAAACTAATGGTAATCTTTCTTCATATTCGGAATCACTATAATAGGTCAACTGCGTTCCCAGATTTTTTACCGCAATTCCAACCTTTAAATTCTCATTGGTAGTCTGGTGCAGAAGACCAATATCTGCAGCAATGGCAGACCCGCTGTTGCCATCCAGTGATTCCTGCAGATATTTGACATTAACACCCAGATTAAGTACTTTAAGGATGTATCTTCCGGCACTTAAACCAATGAGAAAATCTGTCATCCCGAAATCTTCACCTGTTTCGATCAATTCTCCGAACGAATCCGACAAAGTCCGTTCGGATGTTGCCGTAAGAAATTGACCGAAAACAGCATATGTCTCCTGATCATTTCTCGGATAAACGATTACTGCAGATCCGCAGTGAATTCCATCCAGATAATTCATATAGGTGAAAGCCGTTTCGATGTTATCTATCAGAACAAGTGCCGCCGGATTAAAAAAAACTCCTGTTGCCTCATCGGCAAGACCTGTGTAGGCGTTTCCCATGGCAGCCGCACGGGCAGAATATTGAACCTTGAAAAATGAAAAACCAGAAGTTCCGGCATTCTCATTGATTGCGCCGATATTAACCATCAAGCACAAAAAAAGCATTATTATCGTTAATTTATTCATCCGCTAATCCCTGTTAAAATCTGGTAAATTTCTTCAATATTGTTACTGTTCAACAAAAAATCTCTGTTTGCCAATTCCTTACAGAAATTGGAGATATTACTCAAAAGCTTGATGTATTCCTGCTTTCTGTTCTCAGGAACTGCGATCATGAAGATTATTCTTACCGGTTCGCCATCGATGGAAGCAAAATCAAGATCGTCCCGGAGAATGAACAGGACAACTTTCAGCTGATCAACCCAGGGTGATCTTGCATGAGGGATGGCAACTCCATGTCCGATACCTGTGGACATCAGGTTTTCCCGTTCCAGAATAGCCTGCATAAAACCTTTCAATGAAGTAATGATCTCTTTATCTGAGAGTAGCTCTGCCATTTCCTGCAGACAACTCTTCTTATCAAGAGCCAGATGGTTTATCCTTATCAATTCCTTTTCAAATATATCCATAACGGCTATTATTCTCACATTTCAAGTTCATTGAACTGTCATTTATTTCCTTGACTGGAATAAGTCAATTTTTTTTTATGCTGCAAATCATGAAGTTGATAAGGAGTATGGAAATGTTCTTAAAAAGACACAGCAGAAACGCATTATTTTTAATGATTTTACTTATCCCTCTGTTATTATTTTCTGATGAATCGGCTGATGAGACCATCATAGCTGAATACGACGGTGGTAAGATAACCCTTGATGACCTGGAATTCAGAATTTCCAAAATCGCCCCGATGTATCAGGCAAAATATAAAACAAATGACGGTAAATTAGAACTACTGGACATGATCTGCACAGAAGAACTATTTTATCTTGAGTCGATAAATTCCGGGTTTGAGGCAGAACCCGAATTCTGGAATCGGATTCAAATCAATGTGAAAAACACATTTAACAGAGAATTCAAGAAAGACTATGTCAATGATCGATTAAATTTAGTGGAAGATGAGAAAAGACAGTATTTCCAGGAACATAAAAATACCGATTATGCCGACAGAACCTACGAAGAGGTTGAGCACGATATTGAGATGCGTCTTTTACCCCAGAAACAGGAGATGATTATTGACAATCTTCTGGACAGCCTATACCTAACTTATGAAATCGAAGTTGATAATAACTTGATCAAATCTACTGATTTTGACCAGGTTGAACCGGATGCTGAAAATCTGGAAACTCTCTATCTGAGAAGTTCCGATCCTTCATTTCAGAGATCTGTCAAAGATTTCAAAGCTATTTACGACGAACTCCCAACAGCCCAGAAAGATCAATTAAAACACCCTGAATTCGCCGATGATCAGATCAAAAAAATCGTTCATATGGAGATAATCTATGAAGAAGCACTTCGTCAGGGATATGACGAAAAAGAAGAAGTTGCCGAGACTGTAGATCAAATAAAAAAGAATATGCTGCTCCGAACAGTCTACAACGAGCTGGTAATAAATCAGATTGATATTTCGGATGAAGACCTTAAGGACTATTATGAAAATAACATCACTAAGTTCAGTTCAAATGCTTTTCGTAAAATACAGACATTTGCCTTTAAAAGTCAGGAAGAAGCAGATAAAATGCGTGAGAAAGTTGTTTCATATCTGAAAAAAGACAATCACGAGGCGATTTCCAAACTGATCGAAGAAAGTTCTCTCTATCCTCATAAAAATGGAGAGATCGATCATATTTACCAAAACGGGATAATCCCGGGAATCGGCAAAGATGACATTTACAGTGAAATGGTCTGGGAAAAGAAGCCTGGAAAAACAGATCCCAAGAAGTTATCAAAAATATTTGTAAATTCAAAAGATGAGTATGTCTTTTTCCGGATTCTGGAAGATAACATTGCAGAACCAACACCATTTGTGGAGATTGTTGATAAAGTTAGGGCGAAAATGGAAAAAGATCTTACCCAATTGAAGTTTGAAGAAGTAACCCAACAACTGGAAGAGAAATATAACTTAATAAAATATCCCGAAAGAGTAGTGATAATTCTGTCTGCAGAAGAATATTTCAGACTTGCGGAAGAAGCTCAGAAAAAGAGAAGATTTCATGATGCTGTTTTTCATTATGATCAAATCATTAAATATTACAATAACTCCTCAGATGATTATAAAGCTGCCTTTATGAAAGCTTTTCTTTATGCTGAAGAATTGAAAGAAAAATCAAGAGCGATCACGTTGTTCGAAGAATTTCTGGACACCTATCCCAGAGGAGAATTGCATGATTCAGCAGAATTCATGCTGGAAGAACTTCGCGGTAACAACGATATCCTTAATAAATTCGAATAAATGCTGTTAACCAGTTAATCGGGAGAGTTGACATGTTTTACGATGGGAACAAGCTTAAAGAAGTTTTTTTGAAAGCAAAACGGGAACGGTTTGGGATAATTGCCTCGAATGTTGTTTTTGACAGTACAATTCGAGGTTTACTTGAAGGTTATGAGCATCAGAAAGCCGATGGGCTGCTTCAGATGAGTTCAGGGGCAGTTAAATATGCGGCCGGAAAATCCCAGAGTTTATTCATAGGAGCAGAACTTATCTCGGAGATGATAAAAATTATTGCAAGACAATATAAGAACTCCGGTGTGGGACTTCATATAGATCATGCTACTCCAAATTATTTTGATTTTGTGGTACACTGCATCGAAAAGCAATTTGTCTCATCAGTTATGATTGATGCTTCCAAAGAAGAATTCGAAGAAAACATCAGAATTTCCTCTGAGGTCGTTAAGATTGCCAGGAAATACGGCGTTCTGGTCGAAGGTGAAATCGGATATATCAAAGGTACTGAAGACGAGATTGTCTCTGATTCTGAACTCTATACAAAACCCGAAGAGGCACTTGAGTATGTTCGCAGAACAAAAGTCGATTTGTTTGCTGCTTCAGTCGGCACTAATCACGGGGTCACCAAAGGGGCAAAGATTAAATTAAAGCTTGATCTCATCAAAGAAATCGACGATCTACTGATAGCAAACAAAGTGGAAACCGGCATCGTTTTACATGGTGCTTCAGGATTAACGGCAGAACAACAACAGCAGGCTGTAGCCAACGGAGTAGTTAAAATCAACAAAGACACACGTTACCAGATGGAAATGGCAAGTGCTGTTCAGAAATATTGGGAAATAGAGAAGGACGCCATTATTTGTCCTGCAGGTATGGATGAAGATGATTTTCTTCCGGATAAAAAACGATTTGATCCGAGAAAATGGATGTTGGCTTCCGAAAATGCAGTTCAGAAAGCCGTTGAAGAGCTGATAAAAATAGTTGGTGCAAACGGTAAATCTATTATGTTATCATAAGTGCTGGAGGATTGCAATGAAAAGAATAGCTATTAATGGTTTTGGCAGGATCGGCAGATTGTCGCTGAGAGTTATAATGGAGCGTTTCCCCGAGCTTGAAGTTGTTGCAGTCAATGATCTGACTGATGCCGGGACCCTTGCGCACCTGTTCAAGTACGACAGCGTACATGGGATATACCCCGATAAAGTTGAAGTAAAAGAAAATAACCTATTACTGGCAGACAGAAAGATTATGATTCTTTCTGAACAGGATCCCGCAAATCTACCCTGGAAAGATCTGGATGTTGATCTGGTTATTGAATGTACCGGATTATTCAGAACCAGAGAAAAAGCCGGGAAACACCTTATTGCTGGAGCAAAGAAAGTAGTTTTATCAGTACCGGCAAAAAATGAAATTGACGCTACCATTGTACTTGGCGTTAATGATCAGGACCTGCGCCCCGAACATCAGATCGTATCCAATGCATCCTGTACGACCAATTGTCTCGCTCCGGTCTGTAAGGTAATTCACAATGCCTTCGGCATCCAGGAAGGATTCATGACCACGATTCATTCATATACCAATGATCAGAAAATTCTGGACTTGCCCCATAGTGATCTACGCCGTGCACGAGCTGCTGCCGTGAACATTATCCCGACCTCTACCGGCGCAGCCAAGGCAATCGGGCTGGTCATACCCGAGCTGTCTGGAAAATTGGATGGGCTTGCCGTGCGGGTTCCTACTCCAGATGGTTCTCTGGTTGATCTTACACTGATTCTGGAAAAAGAGGCAACAAAAGAGGCAATCAACGAGGCAATAAGGCTGGCCGCTGAAAATGAAATGAAAGGTATTTTGGAATATTCTACTGCACCACTTGTATCATCAGACATTGTCAGAAATCCCCATTCTTCAGTTTTTGATTCAGCCTTGACAGCAGTCAAAAACAGGCAGGTTAAAGTCTTCAGCTGGTATGATAATGAATGGGCATATTCCAACAGACTGGTTGAGCTTGCTCAAAAGATGTGTCTCATTTAAACTACTCTGATTCCAGCCATATAAAGAAATTATTTGACAAATTAAAGCTTAAAGTATTTTTTTTGGCAGTTGGAATGATTTTGTTTTGGTTTGAGGAGGAGTATGGGCAATTTAATTTATAAACAATTTAAGCTAAACTTCAAAATTAATGTTTATCCCTACGGGTGATAATGATTTTAAGTATCGCAATCTGGTAAGGCATTAGCCTGTTAATCTGAAATATAAGTTAAGAAAGAATAAACAAGGAGTTTATTATGAAAAGGAACATTTTTGTGTTTTTATCGGTGTTATTTGTTTTGAGCTTTGCAGCGGCCGGAGCAATTCTGCAGGAAGCAGACAGTTATACTCCAGTAAAGAATATACCGGAAAAAGCATTTCATCAGGAACTGGATCAGCCAGCAACAGTCAGCGCTGAAAAACTGCATCTGGCAGGCCGTGCATCCCGCTCTCTGAGAGAAGGTGTAGATGTTGTCTGGGCAGATGATTTCGAGCTTGAAACATTATACTACTATTATGTCGGTGCCGATTATTTCTGGGAAGCCCCTACCGAATATCCTGAATTTGCGGTCAGATACACACCATTCCATTCCGGCAATCTTGAAGGTGCCTGGTTCTACTTCTATGCAGGTGATGCTTCAGAAGTTACTCTTCATTTCTATGATGATGACCTTGGTCTTCCTGGATCAGAGCTTGCAACAGCAGTTATCACTCCAACTATCGGAGAATGGAGTTATTATGATCTCTCCGGAGTCGGCCTGGCAATTACCAGAATGACCGATGTTTACATGTCTTTCGAGGTCACCGGTGGATCTACCATTCAGATTATTTCAGACGATGGTTCTAGCGGCTCTACAAGATCTTATGTTCATGACGGGTCAGCCTGGTCAACTATCTTCGATATCGAAGGGGCAGGCTACGAATGGAACATGGATCTGGTTGTTGCCAACACAGATGTCTGGGACAATCCTTCTGATGCCTGGAGTTATATTGACACCTATTCACACAGTGAATCCCACTCCTGGTGGGTTCCTGAAGATCCGGGGTTATACCTGGCATCCATTGAATCTCCTGTCTTCACACTTGTCGACGGTTATAACCAATATTTTATCAGCGAATGGGTAGACGTCGAGTTTTTCCGCTCAAACGCAGGTGCCGGTTCAATCGATGAGACTTTCAGACTCTGGTTACGCAATGCAGATGCCCCCACTCCCGATTACTGGCAGATCAGTGATTTCAATGCCTACAGTGGTAATTCCTGGTGGTGCGGAGTTGAAGATGCAGGCTGGCAAGGTGGCTGGGGATACGGAAACAACTGGGATCAATTTATCGAAACACCTGAGATTGATCTTACTTCAGCAGGCAATATTTCTCTTGATTTCATGACCCGCTGGGATTCTGAAGATGCCTGGGATTATGGTTATGTGAGGATTTCAACCAATAATTTCCAGACTTATGATGTGCTTGCCTCTTACACAGGTACAAACAATACATGGACTGCTCAATCTCTCGATCTGAGCGCTTATGCCAATGAAACTGTAAAAATTCGTTTCCAGTTTATTTCAGACAGCAATACATCAGATGAAGACAATCTGGACACAGAAGGTGCCTGGTTCATCGATGATGTAGTAATATCTGATGACACAAGAACCGTATTTTTTGAAGATGATGCCGACACTAACGTTAATTTCCTTATCAATCCCGGAAATGTTGCCTGGGATCTGATGTATTATGATTACGACCGTGATTATCCCAATCCTTCAACTGGCTGGGAACTGATCGATAAAGATCATATCTTCAATGGTACTGCCGATGTCACAGATTATGCAGGAAGCAATGTTCAGATTCGTTTCACAGTTTCCACAGACGATAGTACTTATGCTCAGGGCGCAGGATGTTATGTAGATGATTTCGAAATAATCGGTTCTAACATGCCACCATTTGACGGTGCGAACATGTTCAATGTCATTCCCTATCCAACCACGGAAGGTGTAGATATTAATCCCGGTATCGTTTATGGTAATCTGGGACAGAACCCCATTAATCCGACTCTTCGGATGGACATTCCGGGACAGGGTGGTCCTTTTGATTATACGGGCAGCAATCCCGGAGAAATCGGATCAGGCGAATTCGGTCTCGGATGGCTTAATCCTCTGCCGACAACGCAATTAGTGGAAGGGACAATAGATTTTGTTGGCTCAGTGATCGTAGGCAGCGATGAAAATCCCGGCAACGATACTTACACTGTTGAAGACATTGAAGTACTCCCTCCGGGACATTATGAACTTGGTTACAATTCGCGAATCTGGGACGGAACTTATTATACATCCTCCTGGTCAGGTACATATTTTACACCTTTCAGTGATGGATTGTTATCCCAGTTTACGATCGAATCTGTAAAAGCCCTGTTCATGAACTACGGAACAGACAATCATGTCGAAGTTGAAATCATCGAGATCTATGAGGCAATAGACGATGTTACACCGGGAGAACTTATTTACAGCGAAGATTTCGATTATACTGGTGCTCCTCCTGGAGAATATCACTGGGCTGAATTTGTGCTCTCAGAACCTCAGACCTTGACAGAAGACTTCTTCGTAATGGTTGGTGGAGAACATACGACCAATCCGGATGCCAGTTACAACATCCTTTTTGATGCAATGGTCCGTCAATATCTTGGAGCAGGTGCATACACCATGCATACCGTATATTACGATGCTACCAACGAAGTCTGGGCTCATTCTTCAGGAGACCGTTTCATCAATGCCGTTGGTACTGGTTTCTTCGGAGATGATCCACTCCCGCCGGCCAATGTTGAAGTAGATGCTGAAACCGGACTGATCAGCTGGGATCCTCCTGGATCCGGCAGTGGTGAACTTTATGAACTGGTTCAGCATGCTAATGATCCTCAAAACGCATTTTATCAACAGTACAATTATGGATATGGAGTTGTATACGACTTGAGCGGTTTCACCAATGTAACGGTCGAGATGTGCGACTTCCGTCATTCTTCCTGGGGCGTATTCGGTACCTGGGATTATGCAATCCATGTGGTTGACTGGGATACACATACCGAATTGGCCGTTATCGATGGTCTGCAGAGTACCGGGGACGATCAGTGGGAACTTGAGATTGATCTTGGTTCAATTGCAGAAGATGGTCTGGTCGGAATCTTCCTGGAACCTCAGGGTAACACTGCCGCTGATGCTTATCCGTGCCTTGACGGAGATAACACATTGAATGGAACATCCTATTACGGAGCATTGAGCAATTACTCTGCCATGACACTTTCAACCGTCGGTGATTTCCTGATGGATCTATGGATCATGGCTGATGGAACAAGAATGGCTCAAGCACCCAGAATTCAGGTTAACGATATTCCGGCTCAACCTTCCAGAGAACCCGGAGAAATCATTACTGCCGAATTTGTCACTCCGAATCAGACTATAAATATGAGAGATCTTGAATATTATCAGATCTATCTTAATGATTCCGCAATTGATACGACGACAGATACGGAATATCTGCTAACAGGTCTTACTAATGGTACCACTTATGTAGCCGGTGTCTCGGCAGTATATACTGAAAATGAATCTGAAGTAATTGAAGTTGAATTTGTTTACAGTGGACAAGGTTCAGATAACCCGGTCGTTCCGGCAAAAACTATCCTTGGAAACAACTATCCGAATCCCTTCAATCCGACAACGAATATTGAATTCGCATTGAAACAGGCTGGTC
>JAFGMF010000008.1 GCA_016927675.1 Candidatus Cloacimonadota bacterium | reverse complement strand
TTAAGGTGCACTTTTAAGAAGTAGTGAATTTTGTGTCAAAGTTTTTTTAATGAAATTTGCAAATATTTAATATCAGGTTGCTAACTTTTATTCATTCAATAAAATACAAAATATCTTTACAGATTGGAAGTCGATTTTAATGATGCTTTTTTATTAAAATATGCTCTGAGGAAGATATGAAGGATAGGTTAATTAGAGGATTAACAAAAGCCGGTAATTTCCGTTTCTTTGCGGTGGACGGTACTGAACTTTGCCGGGTAGCTTCAAATTTGCATCAATTGTCTCCAGGTGAAAAACATATCCTGGGCAGGCTGTTGTGCGCAGCAGTAATGATGGGCGCTGATTTGAAGAACGTGAAGGATCTGATTACAATTAACATTGATTCAGTTGGTCCGGTAAAAGGTGCAATGGCGACCGCAGATTGCAGAGGTAATGTGAAAGGTTATCTTAAAAGTCCTATGAGAGAAAATCCCGATGCAATTCAATATGCTGATTATCTGCCGGAGAATTTACTTGGGAAAGGGCAATTGACTGTGATCAGGGACATGGGTTTAAAGCATCCGCATATCGGACAGATTGAACTTGCCTATGGCACGATTGCCAGAGATCTTACCTATTATTTTGCTCATTCAGAACAGATTCCTACTTCTATCAGTCTGGGTGTGCTTCTGGATGAACAGGGAGAGATTAAAAAAGCGGGAGGATTCATTATTCAGGTGTTACCAGGGACGGGAAATGAGGAGATAGAATTACTCGAAGAAAGTCTTGCGAAATTCCCCAATTTCACCGATATTCTGGATATGGAATATGATCTTGAGAAGATAATAACCGATATCATTTTTCACCAGTTTGAAGTAGAAATTATGGATTCCATGTACTGTAAATTTTCGTGCAACTGTTCACAAGAACGCTTTGCTCAGGGTCTAGATCTGCTGGAACGTGATGAGATTGAACAGGCTATATCTGACGATGAAAGCATCGAAATGAATTGTCATTTCTGTAATAAAAAATATCAATACGATCCATTATATCTGACAAAATACCTGCTTAATCAGAAAGATAAGAGTAAGAATGAAGCCGGTAAAATCCAATGATGCAACTGATATGAAAAAAAGGAGTGACAATCAATTCAGGCATAAGAAAAGTCTCGGGCAGCATTTTCTCAACGATCGGAATATAACCAGAAAAATCGTGGAAATCGCCGGGCTGAGCGAAGGTGATCGTGTCTGGGAAATTGGTGCCGGTACTGGAATTTTGACTGATGCAATTCTGGAAAAAGAATGCCACCCATTGGTTTTTGAGATCGATACCAGATTATGCCAGATGTTGCTTGCCAAATATTCCACAAATATAGATTTAATTGCTGGCGATGTTCTTAATGCGGATTGGGATCTGCTGACAAAAGGTGATCCCCAGATAAAATTGGTAGCTAATTTACCTTACCAGATAACAACTCCGTTTCTTTTCCGGTTTCTGGAATATATGAACAATTTCAGTTTAGCGGTAATCATGATCCAGAAAGAAGTGGCAGAGAGAATTAAGGCAGGTCCCGGCTCAAAACAGTATAATCAATTATCATTGAAGCTTCAGTATTACTGCCAGATCAATTACGAGTTTAGTGTCAAAAAACATCTATTTTTTCCGGTTCCCAAAGTGGATTCAGCAGTGATTTCCCTGATACCTCGTGTGCGCAATACTAATTGCCAAAATCCGGAATTCTTCTGGAAGCTGGTCGAAGCCTGTTTCCAATACAGGAGAAAGACATTACATAATAATCTGAAAGGATTTATCAGGGCAGATATATTAACTCAGGTGGAGAAAAAATTCGATCTTTCCCTGAGGGCGGAAAAATTGACGGAAAATGATTTTCTGTTGCTGGAAAATTATCTGTTCGAACTCAACTGATATTAGGTAATTTCACAGAGCTTATTTTGTTGAAATTAATTTACTTAGTAGATTAAATTCCCACTCCCATGTTCACTTCCCATGGTTTCCGCAGTGAATAAGTGAGGATATATCTGGTTTTCCCCGAGATATTGCCCGGAATATCTGCAGAATTTCTGTCCAGTACCAGAAATTTTCCAAATTTTATTTTCCTGCTTAAGGCAACCTTGGAAAGGATTTCGATACCCTGCTGAATAATCTCAGTATTAGTAAATTCCATCAAATTTGTATTACAGACAAGTTCGGTGATTTTAAGATGAGATATTTCTTCCAGATTGTCTGCCATTTGGTTGATTTCATCTACATTGGATGTAAATGGTCTTCTGGTGTTGACGACATAGTGCATTTGATAACCGCGTTTTTCTATAACTGGTAAAAATCTTGCCAGAGTACGGCAACCAGCAGGATCTCCGCCTACGTCCAGAATTACTGTATATTCCAGATTCTGGATAAAGCCCATCACTCTGGGCGAGATCATTGGTAGATCGGTATGATGATATTCTTTGGGTGGAGCTATTACTTCTATTCCGGTATGAGAAAATTCTTCAACCATATCACGACTTCGAAAGTAAGGATTTACCACATCAAGATCAGCAAGGGCGACCTTACTCCCGGCTGTATGTAGTTTTCTGGCATGATTGATGGCATATTCGCTCTTACCGCTGCCGTATGCTCCGATGACAATAATCAGTTCAGACATAAAATCCTTCCTTAAATTAATATTATGATATCCTCAGACTGAGATTTTGTCAAAAACCTGTTACGGTTTATCTTGTCAAAAATCTTTTATCTTTTTTTTTCGTAAACAATAAAAGAAAGAGGTAAAAAAACACTTGAGAATCATACTGATTGTAGTAATCATCATCGTGGGATGTTTTCTGAAGGCACTGGAAAAAATAGAAATAAACTTTTTCAACGATCCGGAATTTGATTTTTTTGATTTTGATCTGGTCAAAGAATCCATTACCAAAATGGAGCAGGACAGTGTTATGCAGGTTAATATCATGACTGGTAAAATATTGGCTGAAAAGGAATCTGATATTTTTACCCTGGCATTTCTCAACATATCCGGATGTCAGATTGCCTGTCCGACTGATTATCCGTTTCGGATAAAGAACCAGGGGATGAAATTTTCTCTTCTGGCATCAAATATCAGTTGTGATACGCTTAAAATAGATGATAATATCATAGTTGGTAAAGATACATTAAAAATAGGTATATTTTCTATCTATTCCCCGGATTTTGCAGTGAAGAATGATCTCGCTGCCGGTGTTAAATTCAATTATGATGTCTTCAATACAGCTTATCGTCAGGCGAAGATCCTTTCCATCAAGACAGATTATGTGATCATGCTTTCTAACTTAAGCAGGGATATTGACGAAGATATTGTCTCCAGTCTGCCCATAGATGCTGTTCTCAGTTTTGATTATCTGGACAGGGAAGAGAAGCTGTTCAGAAACGGCAGAACGAAGTTTTACAGTTGCTCCGGCAGGAAGGGCAGATTCGGTAAACTTATCATCACTAAACAAGGTGACATGATAACAGAACAATGGCAGCAATTACCAATTTATCCAGAGTGAGGAAATTTGAAGGAAGCCATCAGGGATTACATCAGAACTCTCCAGTCAAGAGGATTATCCGAAAATACTTTGCGAGCATATAAAAAAGATCTATCACAACTTGAAGAGTTTCTGCTTAAATATTTCGAAGATGGGCAGATAGAATTATCCGGGATCAACAGACTTATGATCCGTGATTTTCTCCGTGATCTCAGTGAACAAGGCCGCGGCAACAGAAGCCTGGCCAGGAAGACAACTACGATCAGAAATTTCTTCAAGTTCTGCCAGATAAATCAACTGATTAAAATTAATCCGGCAGAAAATCTTAAGATTCCACGCTTCGAGAAAAAACTGCCACTTCATTTCAGCGAACTTGAAATAGAGAATCTGCTTGATATTCCTGACCTTAGCAGCAAGTTCGGGATCAGAAACAAAGCCATCCTGGAACTGATCTATTCCAGTGGTTTGAGGATCAGTGAAGTATCATCAGCCAAATTAGGACAACTTGACCTGCAGCAGCGGATTTTACGGGTCATCGGCAAAGGAAGTAAAGAGCGGATTGTTCCGGTCGGGAAAAAGGCGATCCAGAGTCTGCATGATTATCTGAAAATAAGAAACACTTTTACATCTTCAGAAAGCGAGGATTATCTGTTCCTATCTAAAAGTGGACTCAAATTGACGGCTGATGAGCTGAGAGAGATCCTGGACCGTTATATCCGCCTTATCGCCAGAAAAAAAGGCTATTCACCTCATTCTATCCGTCACTCTTTTGCCACACATCTGATCGCCAACGGAGCTGATCTGAGAGCAGTTCAGGAAATGCTCGGTCACGCTAACCTGTCAACTACCCAGATCTACACGCATCTATCTCTAAAAGATATTAAAAAGATCTATCAGCAGGCACATCCGCGCAGTAGTAAGGAAGACTAGATTAACAACATTTATATTAACCGGCAGCTTTCTAAAAAAATCAGCAGATACTGATTAATCAAGATAAATTTCTAAGATTGTTGAGCGAGAAGAAAAAAGGGGCATTGCTGCCCCTTAGATAAAACAAGTCTATTTTCTTCTGATGGATTCGATCACCGGAGTAACATCCGGCAAGGGTCTGTTGCCTTTATCCGTGGGCAGATTTTCGATATTGTGGGCAACGTCCATTCCTTTGATCACTTCCCCGAAAACGGTGTGTTTACCATTCAACCAGCTGCAGCCATCTTTAAGGGTAACTATGAAAAACTGTGATCCATTGGTGTCCGGTCCTGAATTTGCCATGCACAATGTACCATAATCAACTGATTTCTGGAGTTTATATACTGTCAGACGATTATTATATCCTGTAACGGATCTCAAATAATCAACATCAATTCCCACAAGCGGTTTTGTGCTCTGATTCTGATAGCACTGTTGCTGAAGTGCAATCATTTGTTCATCGGGATCATTAGTGGTTTGCAGATAGGGTAGAAGAATATCGTTATAAACGATCTGTGCCTCTGCTTGATCCTTGATAGTCCCGGTGATCTCTACCTGTTCTCCGGGGAATTCATCTGCAAATCTGTATCCCGGCCCCCCGGTTCCTGTGCCCAGAGGACAGCCGCCCTGGATCATAAAATTTTTGATCACGCGATGAAAAATCAAACCATCATAAAAAGGTTTTTTCACCATATTGCCTGAGTTGGGATCTTTCCATTCTTTAGTGCCTTCGGCGAGTTCGATAAAATTCTCTACCGTGAGGGGAGCAACTTCCGGGAAAAGCTCAATCTCAATTTCTCCATAATTGGTTTTCATGATAATGATCGGGTTTTCAGCAGCCAGAATAACACCTCCTAAAATTAATATTATCGGAATAATCCATACCTTCATAAATTTACTACTCCTTATCCCTGTATTTTTTTAAACTTACTTGTCCGTTGATGATAGAAATATAAGAAAAGTGATTAATCCAATCGCCCGAATTGACGTATACACCATTTTCCCGGATAACGATCCTGGGCAGATGAGAATGCGAAAAAATCACGATATCATGTTTTTTTAAAAGCTGATCAGCGTTTTCCAGCAACCCCTTCTCTCTCATTTTCTGAAGCTTGTCCGGTATCGGCTTTCGTCTGCTGGATCGGGATAGTCCGCTGGCAAGGGTTAACGCTAAATCAGGATGTAATTGAGAGAAAATGGCTTTGATTAATTTATTCCGGACGATTTTACGAAAAAATCTGTAACGACCGTCATTATAAGTATAGACATCTCCGTGAGCGGCAAAGATCTTTTTGCCGTCGATCTCTTCGCACCAGTGATCGGGATAGATCTCGATCTTAAGATATTCCGTGAGAAAATCATTGAACCAGAAATCATGGTTTCCTGCGATAAAAACTATTCGACATCCACGCTCAATAAGTTCAGCAAATTTTCGTAAAACAGGAAAATACTGCTTTATGATGACTTTGTTCCAGCTAAACCAGAGATCGAAGATATCTCCGTTAAGGATTAGCAGATCGGTATCTTGTTTTATTTCCGCAAGAAATTTATTGAATCTGGCAAGTTTTTCTGACTCACCAGGAGAATCATTGTATTTGAGGTGAAGATCTGAAATGACAATTATTTTCATCTTAAAAGTGTTTTACCAGCTCATAAGGTAGAAGAAAAGATTAGCACCCATTCTGAAGGCTTGCTCTCTGATCTGCTGAGGATCATTATGAACATCGCTCCAGCCATCACTGATATTTGTTTCATAAGTATAAAGCATCAGCAGTCGCCCTTCAGGAGAAAAAACAGCAAAAGCCTGTGGCCTTTTATCATCATGTTTGTGGATTTTCGGTATTCCTTCGGGAAAATCATAAAAACAGTGAAAAAGATCGTGACCAGCCGGCAGTTCTACCATCTCGATGTCTGGAAAAATTTTACTTATTTCTGCCCGGAAAGATGGATCCATTCCATAATCATCATCGGCGTACAGAAAGCCGCCACGGATAAGATATTCTCTGAGATTGGCAATTTCTTTATCTGTGAACTTGATATTGCCATGTCCGGTCATGAAGATGAAAGGATAATCAAATAATTTTGTTTCTCC
>JAFGMF010000101.1 GCA_016927675.1 Candidatus Cloacimonadota bacterium | reverse complement strand
TTTTCGATTTGATTATAACCATCCTTTTTGCTTATACCAGTCAGCGGTTTTCTGCAGAGCTTCCTGAAAGGTGAATTTTTCCTTAAAATCGAGCAAAGTAGTGACTTTATTGTTGTCAATAAGCCAGAAATTCTGACACATTTCCCTGATTTTATCCCGGTTCAGGAGAACTGCCTGCTTACTGATATTACCCCAGAGTTCGGCTCCCAGGGCGATGATTTTAAGGAAAAAGCAGGGGATTTTTACCGGGTTACTAAAGGTATCCATAACAGTTTCTACCATATTGGTAAACTGTTTCAGGCTGATGATATCCTTCCCGGCAGCAAAAAATATCTCGTTAGCGGCATTGGAATTGTGCAGACTTGAAGAAATCAGCCGGCAAAGATCTTCCACATAGATAAGATTAAGGTATTTATCGGTAATTCCGGGATAGAGAGCAAGATGGAGCTTAACCAGCTGGAAATAAACCAGAAAATCTTTGTCGCCAGGTCCGAAAACAGAAGCTGGACGGATAATGGTATAGTCTTTTCTGCATTTTTCCATGATCAGTTTTTCCGCCAGCATTTTACTGCGTCCATAAGCAGATAGCGGTTGGCAGTCATCCTGTTCTGTTCTGGGTCTCTTTAATGAAGAGGCACTGCCGGCAGCAGCCTGACTACTCAGGAAAATAAATCGTTTCAGGGATGGTATTTCCTGATAGAGTTCAATCAATTTTTCCGTAAACTGGATATTGATTGTGACAAAATCAGACCATTTCCGGGCACGGGTGAGTGCAGCTCCATGGATCAGAGCAGAGCAGTCTTGCAGAAGCACGGTTAATTGATGATAATCCCGGTAGTCTACTTTCCGGATAATACAGTTTTCCGGAAGCAGAGACAGATCCGAGCTGTTTCTGACCAGACAGACAGGTTCCCAACCATATTCCGGAAGGGTTCTGGCCAGCCAACTGCCGATAAATCCATTTGCACCTGTGATCGCGACTTTATTCATGGTACTAAAATCGTGAATTTGAGAAAAAAAGGTCAATTAATTTGTTCAAGACAGCAATTTGGTAAAAAGCTTTAGCTTTGTCAATCCGATACTTTCCGGATTGAAGATCAGCGGGATGATGTAAAACTTGACTATCTATGGCTGGTCTATAATTTTCGCCACAACAGTAAGTTTTACGCAAGAAAAATAATTTTAAGAGGTAAGAGATGAATTTAGTAATGATGGGAATTCAGGGATGTGGAAAAGGCACACAGGCAGAACTTCTAGAGCAGCATTTTGGCTGGAGACACATTAATATCGGAAATCTGTTTCGAAGTAATATCGAACGGCAGACTGAACTGGGCAAGGAAGCAAGTAAGTATACCGAAAAAGGAGAACTTGTTCCGGATGAGTTGGTCTATGAAGTTATCAAAGATGCCATCAGGAAAGCAGACAAAGGATTGATCCTGGATGGATTTCCCCGAAATCTGGCTCAGCATGAATTTCTGGTAGAGAATGTTAAGATAGACAAAGTTTTTCTTCTCGATCTGGACACGGAAACTGCCATTAAAAGGATATCTTCACGCCGACATTGCGAAAATTGCAAGCGTGATTATAATCTTCTTTACAACAAACCAAAAGAAAAAGGCGTCTGTGATGATTGCGGAGGTAATCTGGTGCAGCGGAAAGATGATAATGAGGAAGCCGTTGCCCTGCGAATCGAGAAGTTTTACCAGGAAACCGGGAAAGTGATCGATCTTTACCGAAAACAGAACAAATTGATCAGTATCAATGCCGATCAGGGAATTCAGGAGATTCACCGGCAAATCCTTGCTGAATTATCCTGTTAAATTTATAGCGTTTGATAATGACAAAGCTTCTGATGAAAAAAACAGAGCGCATGCTGTCCGCTGTCTTGAATATCCTTGCCCTGTTCAATATTGAATTGCTGTTTCTGGACCTTATCAGGATCGGACAGGAGCAATTATATATTTACAACAGATTTGCCATCACAATTCTGTTGATCCATATAGCAGTTGAATTCATCAGAAATGGTTTTACCTTAGCCAGATTACGGGATTTTATCCCGGATCTGCTTTTTATTGGAATAGGTCTCTTTGTCATAGATTCTGATCGAGTATTTGAATTTTATCTGCTTGGCAGGCAGGCGTTTATTTTTATCAGAAATCTGGCTTTGCGGGAAGAAAAGGGTAGGTTATTCGAGAAATTGTCTGATAATCCCCCGATCCTGGTTTTGATCAGTTTCTTTATCGCAATTTTCTTGGGAACTCTAATGCTGTTACTGCCGATTGCGACCGTTGCCGGCAGAGAAACATCGGTTATCGATGCCTTGTTCACGTCAACTTCGGCAACCTGCGTAACCGGACTGATAGTTCAGGATACAGGAACTCATTTCACCCTCTGGGGGCAGATCATCATCGCTTTTCTGATCCAGATCGGGGGATTGGGTATTATGACGGTGTCCAGTGCCTTTGCGATAATTCTCGGTCAGCGGATGACGGTTAAAAGTGAGAGTATGATCCAGAATGTGATCGGTGAATCGAGTAAGATAGACATGATCAATCTGGTTAAAAATATAGTTATTGTAACTTTTACTTTCGAACTAATTGGTGCGATCATGTTTTTCTATACTTTCCACAGCAGGCTGCCCAGTGTTAATATGGCGATTTTTCATTCGATTTTTCATTCGATTTCGGCTTTCTGTAATGCCGGTTTCTGTTTGTATTCCGACAGCTTGACTGCCTATCGTTCTAATTTCAACATCAATTTTGTTGTAACTTCTCTGATCATTCTTGGGGGAATAGGTTTTCCTGTGATGGTGGATATTCGACAGAATTTATCAGGGAAGTTCCGTCTCCAGCGGTTATCGCTTCATTCAAAAATAGTATTGACAACAACGCTTATACTGATCGTTGTTGGAGCCGTCTGTTTTTTTATTACGGAGTATAATTCGGAGATGAAGGGTTTCCGGTTCAGCGAACGGCTGTATTCATCATATTTTCAATCGGTAACGACCCGTACTGCCGGATTTAATACGATAGATAATGCCAATTTGAGTAAAGCGTCGATCCTGGTTTCTGTTTTGCTGATGTTTATAGG
>JAFGMF010000100.1 GCA_016927675.1 Candidatus Cloacimonadota bacterium | reverse complement strand
ATGACCGGGGTCCGGCACATCAGAGAAGTCATTCCTTTTCCCAGAATGATCAACAGGATCCTTCCGTAAAAAAAAACACCCCGGGCAAAATAACAGCACGGGGTGCAAGATTAAAACCTATCTCTATTCGTTAATTTGTTTGGATTTGATCATCTTGATCTTGATCTCAAATTCCACGTTCATGTGCAGAATAACAGGATATTTTTCGTTATCGAGGATGTAGTAGACAAATCCGTTTTCTGTTTCGGCTCTGATTACATTTAAATCTACGGAAACATCATCCAACATAACCTTCATTACCTCTTTGCTCTGCATAACAAGTTCATACATGTCTGAACTGCCGGAATAGCCGATCATTGTTTTGCCATTATTCTTCAGCTCTGAAAAAGTTTTTCTGCTCAACCAGCCGGAAGTTGCCGAATCCAGAGTGTCAGTCCCCGGAAAATAATAATTATTCTGAATATAAGCAGAATCCAGAGCAGTTCGGGCAATTACCCACCGTCCCGAAATATTTACAGGATCGGTCATTTCCCAGCTATAATCCACATCGGGGTCTAAGGAATTCAAAGTAACGATGAAATCATAAGTTGTACCCTGAAAATCAACTCCATAGGTAAATACGGTTCCTGCGGTCAGCCAGGGGTCTTTCACCTCTTCGACGGGTTGTTTCTGGACGCAGGAAACAATCAATACAACGAGCATAAAAAATACCCAAAATCTCATATTCATAGAAACCTCCTTGTTAACTTGGTTATTTTTCTTTTTCCCAGATATAATAATCCATATCATCAGTTGCATCGGATTTGAAATTCATCAAACCATTTTCCAGAAAAGTAATGGTCAATTTTACAATCTGACCATCTATTTTAACTTGCAGGATTCTGGATTTTTCCGATTTATCGATTACTTCGTACGTGACTGTTATTGTCTTTGATCCGATATAAGTCGTTAATTCATCTTGTGTAAAAGATATTTTCAGATCCCCGGCCATCTCAGAGATGACTTCAGGTAGCAGATCTTTCTCTTCTTGGCTCAGATTTTGCCAGGAGTCGGAAGCGGCAATTTCTGCAACGGTTTTTTCGTTATTAATGACCCATGAACCAACGAGTTGATCAGAAGATTTCTGAGAGCATCCTGAAAAGATCAAAACAAATACGATTACGCCTAAAATCAGGTATTTGAACATGAATCCCTCCGTTATCATGATTTTTTATATTCCATTTCTGCCTTAACTTCGTTCTCAATACGATTCATCTCCTCAAGGGGGATGTTCAGTTTAGCGGCTATTTCTTTAATTGCCTGTTCTTCTGAGTTGTCCAGTTCAGTATCAGAAAGTGCACAATAAAAACAGAGGCGAATCAGATAATACCTTTTTTCCGGATTATTCTGATAAATTCTGTTGATTATTTCAATGATCTTATCCAGGTCTAGTAAATTGTTTTCATATTCTTTGAGCAATTTATCGAACAGATTTCTGATTATTTCGCGGTCTTTCAGTCCGAATTTTTCCGAAAGAGATTCATATTCAAAGGGTCTTTGTTCCAGTTGAAAAGTAAGATCATCAATAATCCTTGATATTTCTTCCGGATGCATTACCTTGTCTGCCTTGGCAATATGGATCAGTATGGCCATACTGGCTGAAACCAGAGAAAATTCTTCATACTCCTGTTTTTCCTGCTCCGTCTTAGGGATGTAAGCTTTGGAGATGAAAAAAGAATCCAGTTCATGTTCATTACCTTGCTGTTCTCCAGCGTATTTAATGATATTGCCAATTTTCTCGGACCATCTGGCCATAGATTCCTCCCTTGTAATTTATTTTTTCTTTAGATTGTCAATTATCGTATTTTTGATATGATCAAAATCCAGTTTAGCACCCTTGAAAACATCTTCTGATCTGCCGGAACCGGCATAATCCGAGACACCAAATTTAACCAGTCTGCAATTGATTCCCAACTCGACCATTTTCTGAGCCACCAGGCTTCCGATCCCGGTATTAACATTATGATCTTCATAGGTAAAGATCGTTCCGGTAGAAGCTGCCTGCAGGATTGCGTTTTTATCGAGAGCCAGAGGACATGACAGGTTCCAGACCTGAAGGTGGATATCTTCAGTTTCAAGTTCCCGGGCAATTGCCAGAGCCTTACCGGCTAAAGTTCCCATGGTAAGAAGAGCTGCGTCCGAACCATCCTTGAAAAGGTCTGCCTGTCCGTATTCGAAACTGTAGTCATCAGCAAAGAAAGGTTCTCCGGAGCTATCTTCGATGATCTCAAGTTTGCTTCGTCCTAGAGGGACCAGGAAATTTCCCTTACGGGTCGAGATAAAACGGATTACTTTATCAGTCTGATTGGGATCAGCCGGAATTATAACACGGAAATGAAACAAATTGGAGAATAATCCCAGATAATCGATACATTGATGAGTTTTACCGTCTTCACCGACATCCAGCCCTACATGGGTTGTGATAAGTTTCAGATTAGTATGGTTGATATCATTCAAACGGTGTTGATTATAAGTTTCGCTAATCCCGAAAACACCGAAATCGCTGAAAAAAACATGGGGTATTTCTTTGGACATAGCGCCGGCAGCAACAGCAGTGTGATGTTCCGAGATGCCGCTTTGGTAAAAAGAATCAGGTCGAACTGCGGCAAATCCAGAAGTTTTGACGCTGCCGGAAAGATCGCAGTCAAACACGGCAAAAGGTATGTTTTGATTTGCATTGGCGAGATCGGTAAGGGCATTTCCCCAGGCAGATCTGTTATCCGTCTTGTCACGGTAGATTCTGGGTTTACCGATGTTAAGATTGAAGGACAGGGGTGAATCATGTCTGTTTGGTTCAGGATGAAATTTTTTTCTTAAGATTCGATATTTCTCCAGATCGTTATCCAAGCCTAACTCTTTCAGGGCAATCTCAAGCTGATCGATGTTGAGAGCTGAACCGTGGAATTTCTCCTGATTTTCCATAAAAGATACACCTTTACCCATCGTTGTCCGGCCAATGATCACTGTAGGGATTTGCGCAGAAACAGCTTTCAGAATAGCATTTTGAATTTCCGAAAAATCATGACCGTCAATATTGAGAACCTTCCAGCCATCAGCCTGATAATTAGCGCTGATATTCTGGGGCATGACCTGGCATGTCTGACCGCTGATCTGTAATCCGTTAAGATCGATAAATCCGATCAGATTATTCAGCTTGTATTTAACTGCGAATCGGCGTGCTTCTCCAAGCTGACCCTTTTGTTGTTCACCATCACCCATCAGCACAAAAACGTGGTTATCAATTCCTTTCTGACGACAGCCGAGAGCAACACCACAGGCTGCGGACAAACCCTGCCCCAGATTTCCGCTGGCCCATTCAACTCCGGGAACTTCAGGTTCTATATGACCCTCGTACCGGCTTCCAGCAAGCCTGAATCCCGCTATTGCCTGATCAAGATCAAAATATCCTTTCAAAGCTAAAGCAGCATAAACCGCAGGTGAAACATGGCCGTGGCTGACGATGATCCGATCGCGTTCAGGCCATTTTGGTTTCTCAGGGTCAATATTGGCAAGATTCAGCAACATCAGCAGAAAGTCAATCGTGGACATCGATCCGCCAGGGTGACCCGAAGCAGCCAGCGTCGTCATTTTGAGGATAGCTCCCCGGGCAAGTTTGGCAAGAGCCGGTAAATTCTGCAGTTCTTGAGCTGTCAGTTCTGCTTTGGTAAATTCCATAAAAAAAATCTCCTTTCGGACTTATACAATTCATCTGAATGACTTGACTATAATTTTCGTCAAGATTAAAAAAGATAAAATCTTTGTCAAATCTAGAATATTTGAATAACTATTCAAGAAATCGGCAATGGTTCTGATTGTTGCAGTTATAATTAAATAAGTTAGTAAATAATTTGACACTCAACAAACAGCAGAAACTCTTGGCAAAGGTATATTTTGCAGTTTTTTGGGATAAAATAAAGAGGTAGGATATGTTTAAGGGTGTGACCTATAAGTTATTTGGTGACAGAAATGAGAGAGAGATCAGAAAATTTTTACCGCTGGTAAAAGAGATAAATGATATCTATACTGGATTAAGTTCTTTGGATGATGATCAATTGAGAGACAGGATTAAAAAGATCAAGATTGAGATCAGAAATGAGCTGGAACCTTTAGAACAGAAGTTAACTGAGTTAGAAGAAAATTATCAGCAGGAACCGGAAGAGAGCAGAAAGATGACGATCGGCAACGAGATTGATCGGCAGAGGGAGGAACTTAAAGTTCATACGCAGGAGTTATTAACTGCTTATCTTCCAGAAGTATATGCCATTGTTAAGGATACCTGCAGAAGACTGCTCGGTCACCGTTATCAAGTAAGAGGCAACGAACAGGTCTGGGATATGGTCCCGTTTGATGTCCAGTTGATCGGAGCAATTGTTCTTCATCAGGGGATGATTGCCGAAATGGCAACGGGTGAAGGAAAAACCCTGGTAGCAACCTTGCCGCTTTTTCTGAATGCCATGTTGGGGCGGGGTGTGCATTTGATTACGGTGAATGATTATCTTGCCCAGAGAGATTCAGAATGGATGGGGATCATCTTTACTTTTCACGGACTCACCGTAGGCTGCATTACAACCGGGATAGATATCGGAGACAGGAAGGCAGCCTATCAATGCGATGTTACCTATGGAACAAACAGCGAATTCGGGTTTGATTATTTGCGGGATAATATGGCAACTTCAGAGTCAAGGCTTGCACAACGTTATCATCAATTTGCCATCGTCGATGAAGTAGACAGCGTGCTGATTGATGAAGCCAGAACACCTTTGATTATCAGCGGGCCTGTTCAGGAAAGCAAGAATTTTTATAAAGAATTGAAACCGGTTATCCTGAGACTGGTCAACACTCAAAGTATGCTGGTGAAAACTTATCTGAACAAGATCAAGCAGCTTCTTGTCCAGGAGAAGCCTGATTACAACGAAATTGCAGAGTTATTATTACTTGTTAAACGGGCAGATCCCCAAAATAAGAATTTTATCAAGCTTATGAAAGATGGCGAACTGAAAAAACTGGTGAACGATTATGAAAGCTATCTGATCCGGGATAAAAAATTACACGAATTGGATGCTGAACTTTTTTTTGTTGTTGAAGAAAAACAGAATAGTGTGGAATTGACTGAAAAAGGAAATGATCTGGTTGCTCAGAAAGAATCTGATCTTTTTGTTCTGGAACAGCTTGATGATAAACTGGCCGAAGTTGAAGAAAGAGATGATCTTAATTTTGAGCAGAAATCTAAGAAGAAAGATGAAATAACATCCAGTTTTCTTGATAAAAATGAAAAACTCCATAATATCAAACAGTTATTGAAAAGTTATACCCTTTTTGAAAAAGATGTAGATTATGTCGTAAATGATAATAAGGTTATGATCGTCGATGAATTTACCGGCAGGATGATGCCGGGCAGAAGATTCAGTGACGGACTGCATCAGGCTCTGGAAGCGAAGGAAAATGTTCAGATAGAAGAAGCCACACAGACTTTTGCAACCATAACCCTGCAGAATTATTTCAGGATGTATGATAAATTATCGGGGATGACTGGTACGGCAGTTACTGAAGAAGCGGAATTCATGGAGATATATAATCTGCCTGTAAGAGTTATCCCGACCAATCTGCCTATTTCCCGAATTGATCATGATGATGAAATATATTTAACGAAAAATGAAAAGTATAAAGCGATCATCGAAGAGATCAAATACTGGTATGAAAGGCAGAAACCTGTTCTGGTCGGTACGGTTACTGTTGAAGTGTCGGAAACGCTCAGTCGTCTTCTTCGGCGCAACGGGATCAAACATCAGGTGCTCAATGCAAAATTTCATGAAAGTGAAGCCGAAATAATCAAACAGGCCGGAGAGCCAGGATCTGTTACCATCGCCACCAACATGGCTGGTCGGGGAACTGATATCAAGCTTGGACCTGGTGTAGTCACTCAGGAAAAGGAAAACTATCTGAATCTTTCTCGCAGCAGAACGGAGGAATTTTTCTATGGTCTGCCTCTGGATGGACTGCATGTGATCGGAACCGAGCGGCATGAGAGCAGAAGGATAGACAGGCAGCTCAGGGGACGAAGCGGGAGACAGGGAGATCCCGGAACATCGCGGTTTTATCTTTCTCTGGAAGATGATCTGATGAGATTATTCGCACCCGACAGATTAGCGCCGATGATGATGAAATTCGGGTTCAAGGAAGGGGAAGCAATTGTTCATCCCTGGATGACAAAAGCAGTAGAAAAAGCCCAGAAACGTGTTGAAGCATATAATTTCGAAGTAAGAAAGCAGTTGCTCAAATACGATGAAGTGATGAATCAACAGCGGGAAGTGATCTATTCATACCGACGGAATGTTTTAAAAGGTTATGACCTGAAGATCGAAATAATCGACATGATCAGGAATACCATAAGCGATTTGGTTGAGGGAGAAGTCGGGGAGATCAAGTATTATGAAGACTGGCAACTTGACAATATTATCCAATGGATAAAAAATAATTTCAATGTTCAGTTACGGGAAGAGGAAGTTCTTTCGGAGCATCCCACGTTGGACAATCTGATCTCCAACATCATCGAAGCTGTTCTGCAGGCTTACGAACGCAGGGAAGCGGAGCTTAGTTCGGAGCAGATGAGGGAGATCGAAAGGCGGGTATTGCTGCACATTGTTGATAATCTCTGGCGGGATCATCTCCATGAGATGGATCTGTTAAAGGAAGGTATTGGATTTCGTGCTTATGGTCAGAAAGATCCGCTGATCGAATATAAAAAAGAAGCTTATCTGCTTTTTCAGGATCTGGTTGCCAAGATACATCGGGAAGTTTCGCGAAAAGTTTTTACAACTTATATCATTGCACCCGAGAATCTGCAGGATTTTATCAAAATGGCTGAGCAGAGGCATCAGGCAGCTTCAGCTTTTCAGCAGGCTCGACCTACCGCAGATCCGGCATTACAGACTGGTGAGCAATCAGGAATGCCACCTGCAATGGGAGAAAGGCCAAAGCTGAAGCCGAGGGTCGTGGGCGAGAAGATCGGGCGTAATGACCCCTGTCCCTGCGGCAGTGGCAAGAAATATAAAAAATGTTGTGGCAGGATAGAAAATCTGTCATAATATTTCTCTTATATATTAAACAAGGATCAAAATTTTATGGAAAAAACTCGTTTTGAAGAATTGCTGGAAATAATGTTCAGTGATAAACCGATGAAGGAAAAACTTAAACAGATGGGTATGACGGAGAAGGAGCTCAAAGCATTTATGGAAGCAGTTCTCAGAAAAGAAGGTTCAGAAACTTACAACAGGATCATGGCAGCAGAGGAAAAAAGGGTGATCACGCCGGAAGCATTCGGATACATGATCAATTTACTGAATAATGGATCCTTGAATAAAGATATGTTCGAGAAGATAATTACATTATCATTGCAGTTACATGCTTTTTCCCGTAAGAGGATAGATAAAAAGATAATGGATGAGATCGTAAATTTCATCATTTTTTCCGGTCAGACTGATATTACCATCAGGGAATTGATCGAGCTGTTTTTTATCGAAGATGAAGAAAATGATTTTGAAGAAGAAATAAATTAGGAACAGGATATGGCAAAAGATCTGATAATAGTGGAATCACCGGCAAAAGCAAAAACCATTTCCCGTTTTCTTGGAGATGATTATATCATCAAAGCATCAATGGGGCACATCAGGGATCT
>JAFGMF010000099.1 GCA_016927675.1 Candidatus Cloacimonadota bacterium | reverse complement strand
GGAACCGTCAATCAATGAATAGAACGGATCGAGCCCGGAACTTCCGCTGAAAAATGTAGGAACATGGTAACCATCACCAACAAGCTGAACAAAAGTCAATCCGGAACTGGAATTATATTCTGTTATGAGATAATCTTTAATTTCTTCTGCAGTAGTCCCAATATCATCTACATTAATAAGTTCAGTTTCAATTCCCTTCTGTATCTTCCAATCTACATAAGGCTGCATTTCATCGAGAAAATCTTCATGACTGATCACCAGCATTCGTCCGGCTTCTTCTACTGGTGTATAACGACTCCGGTTGAAATTGAGAAAATGGCTTTTATAGATGGGTTCAAATTCATAGCAATATCGATCAGTAAGAGATTTCTTAGGATTAACCGGTTCAGTATCGGTATAATTGATTTCAATTTTGATCTGATGATAAACCCGTAATGTTCTGGTAACCGGATTATAAGAGAATGGATTTACCGTGATCATCACACCCCGGAAATCCCGGAGGATGTAGGGATCACTCAATTCTGCCAGCTCTTCGGGGAAAAAGCTGTTTTCCTGATAGATTTCGTTGAAAATATAGGGAATTTCCTGGGGATTTTCGCTGCGCAGGATCTCTCCTTTCGAAGGAGCAATATCCAAGACGTATTCTACAAAACTGCTTTCAATTATCTGAACTTCCGGAGAACCGTTGTCTGTTATGATAAAACTGCGGTTAATCGTTGGCAGGGCTGGGAATCCTTTCTTCTGAAGATTACTTTCTCTTCCCAGTTTCAATTGCAGATAATCTGTATTGTCTATCTTTACTGAATTTGTCTGAAATCTGCCAAAATTATATTCCAGAACCATCCCGGTGAAATTTTCCTCTAAAATATCAACCTCTAAAGGATTTTCGTTTATTATTATTTCTCCTGCAAAAATCAACTGGAAGAATATTAAAAATATAAATATATAGCATATCCTCTTCATCAGGTCTCCTTTTTTAGTTTGGAAACAAATGCTAAAATATAAAGTTCTATTGGAAACAAGCACATAAACATTTATATATTTCCAACTGTCAATTTTTTTATCTGCAAGATACATTATTTTCCTGATTAATATAGGTTTATTTAATCAAAGGAATTCCACGAGCTTCTGCCTCGAGGTAACCTGTTTTAACTCTCCATCGTACTAACCCGACTCTGGTTTTATGAACTCGAGTCGAGTTAAAGCCGAATGACTTCCCAAAATGAGGTTTAATAAGCAAATTTAGGTTATTGCACCTTCATGTCAAAATGAAATGAGCAAAATACCCTTAAGACTCTGCCTCGGGGATAGTTCCTTTCAAGAAATTTGCATCTGGATAGTTTCCATGAAAAAGATTTTTACAGGGAAAAAGACTGATTGTCTGGTTCAGTTTTTATCGGAAAAATGAATTTTAATATTTCCAGACTATTGTTACATACAGTTTATGTGCTTGTTTAACTTGACTTATTGGGTTAAAAAAAAATATACAGTCCGAATTGAAAGAATTGATAACAGGAGTGCTGGTGATGATTATCTTATGGTTATTTCTTGCCGGAATTGCAGCTGGGTTTATTAACACTCTGGCAGGTGGCGGTTCTGTCTTAACATTACCTATCCTTATTCTGGCGGGTGTTCCTTCAAACTATGCAAACGGAACGAATCGCATTGCCATCATGATCCAGAATGCTACCAGTACAATCAGGTTTCATAAATACGGACAATTGAAGATCAAATCCATCAGGCACATTGCCATTGCAACAATAATCGGTTCTTTTGCCGGCACAATGTTGGCTGTTAACATTGATTCTGAAAGTTTTGATAAAATTCTTGGTTTTGTCTTTATCCTCGTACTTTTATTGATGATCAGACCGCATAAACAGTTACAGGAAAAGTCGCTGCCCCGCTGGCTGGAGTTTCTGATTTTTCTGCTTGTAGGATTTTACGGCGGATTTATCCAGGTGGGTATCGGCCTTATTCTCCTGGCAACGTTGAATCTTGTGGAAAAATTCAGTCTGATTAAAGCAAACGCCGTAAAAGTCTTTATTACTTTCTGCTATACAATTTTTTCAGTTATCATCTTCGCAATATCCGGTATGATAATCTGGAAATACGGTTTGATTCTGGCTGCCGGTAATATGCTTGGGGCTTTTCTGGGAGTTCAGGCAGCAATCAAGATCGGTGATACAATCATCAAGATTGTGCTGTCGATTGCTGTTATTCTTGCTTGCCTTAAGCTTTTCGGTGTTTTTGAAATGATCGGTCTATGATCAATCTGCTGTTAAGCATTATCTGCTCAGTCCTGATCGGAAATCTGTTGTTTCTGTTTCAGAAAGATAAAAAACTCCAGATCTTACAGGTTTTCCTGGGTAACTATTTTCTGGCGTCCATCTTTAGTTTGACGGCTAATAATACACCTCTGGCTGCAATCAGATCGTATGATGTTATCATCGGGATCATGACCGGGTTGTTATTTCTTTCGAATTTCATCGTCTACCAGAAAAATATCAAAGTAAATGGCTTGTCGTTGAGTGTAGGAATTATGCGGATTTCCTTGATAATACCTACAGTTATTTCTATCGTTGTCTTCTCTGAAAACATCATGTTGTTAAACTACATAGGGATTGCTGTAATTCTATTTTCATTCACGTTTCGAGCCGAAACCAGGAAGCTGCATAACCTATTCTGGATTATTTTTCTGTTTATGATAACCGGTTTTACAGATAGTATGCTGAAGATCTACGATGTGCATGGATTGCCACAGGATGGAGCGTTCGTGTCAATCCTGTTCGGTTCGGCTTTTATCTTTAACCTGATCTGGATAGGAGTTCAGAAGAGAAAAATTGTCTGGAAATATTTTGCCTGGGGAATGCTGCTGGGAATCCCAAATCAACTGACAACACGTTTTTTTCTGGATAGTCTGGAATCGGTAAAAGCAGCAATCGCTTATCCGCTGTTTGCCTCATGTGTTGTCTTGATAACGGTGTTGTGCGATTTGTTTTTATGGAAAAAGAAATTCAGACTGAATGAAAAAATTGCTTTTATTTTATTGATCATTGGAATCATATTTCTGAATCTGCAAAAATAGAACCTGCCTTCTGATATAGAAATCAATCCATTGACCTTCTGGTTGTAACAGTAAAACAACTATCCCAAATTTAAGCTCGATTCAGAAAAAACGTTTTTCTCTAAAATATATCGGCTAATGTTGCAGTAAATTATTTTCCCTGAAGCCAGATAAAAAACTGCTATTTTTTTGGTTTGCTTCTTTTGAAGATCTTGATCACTTCATGAATCAGCAGAAAAATCGCAGAGGCTGATAAAATAGTATGCCAGTCATTAATCTGAAGGGGAGCAAATGCCAGGAATCTGTTCAATCCGGGAGTATAGATAGCCAGCAGACAAAGACCAACAGAGAAGATAATAGAGAAAATCATCTGTTTATTATTAAAGAAATT
>JAFGMF010000098.1 GCA_016927675.1 Candidatus Cloacimonadota bacterium | reverse complement strand
CCTGATGGAATTCCGACGATAGATTTCTTGGCTGTGGCAACTTCTTCGATATTTTTCAGAGTACCGGGAATGATCTCGTTGACCTTGACAAAAGTTTTGTTTCCAGGCCTCTCAGCGATCTGGAAAATTGACTGCTCCGCATTGTCAACGATATTCTCAATGCTCAGAAAAGACTCATCATTCGGGTAACGATCGGTCTCCGAAGAAATATTATAACTCTCTTCGATTATTTTATTGGCAGCATCGATCAACTGCCGAAGTAATGATTTGCCCAGAACAATATTAATATGAAATTCCATATTGGCACCGCTGAGTACCATATCGGAAAGTTCACTGATGAATTCTTCTCCGCCAACTTTGTCCAATACCTTTTTCTGTCTTAATCTGTCGATCAGTGTGATCAGATCAATTTCTATGTTTTCATTGAACAAATCCTGCATCACCCGGAAAATTATCCGGTGAGATGGACGGTAAAAGTGCTCTTCCCGCAGTAATTCCAGAGCTCTGGGGACAACATAGTTATCGATCATCATTGCCGAAAGTACAGCAGCTTCGGCATTTAGATCCTGTGGTAATTGACGGATCAATTTTTCTGCCATATCAGACATCCAGTTGCTGGTAGTGATCCCTTACTTTCTGCAGGTCTACCCAGGCAAATTTTTTCCAGGCTGGATTTCGCAGCAACGCTGAAGGATGATAGGTAACATAAGTTGTAATTCCCTTGTATTCATGGGTTTGCCCACGATAGGATTTAAGGGGTTGATCCAGCTCAAGAAGCGATTCCGCAGCTACTCTGCCCAGCAACAGCAGTAACTGAGGAGAAATTATCTCCAGCTGTTCATCAAGATATGGAAGACAGGACTGCACTTCAGACGATAAGGGATTGCGGTTGTTGGGCGGACGGCATTTTACAACGTTGGTAATATAAACGTCGTCTCTCTCGATATTGATAGCTTGCAGCATTTTAGTAAGAAGTTGACCGGCCTTACCGATAAAAGGTTTACCTGTGGCATTTTCTTCAGCTCCGGGTCCTTCTCCGATCAGAACCATTCTGGCCTGGGGATTACCTTCACCATAGACAAACTTATCTCTTTCCTGATGCAACTCACACTTCGTACAGTTCCGGAAGGCTTCTTCGAGTTCTGCCAGGCGAATTGCGGGATCAGGTAATTGACGTTTAGAAATATAAACATCTTCGACCCCGGAAAGATTTAAATACTCCAGATATTGTTTCAGTTGATTCAGACCAATACTAGTCAATTTCTTCCTCTGCCACCTCTTCTTCAAAAATATAATCCGGGATCTCATTCGCAGCAATATGTTCCAAAGCGAGTCCTGCAAGGTTTTTATTGAAACCTTTACGAACAGTAAAAGGAAGATTGGCTAGTCTTTCCACCTCGAGATTAGCGAGAAGCAGGAACAGGTATGTCATGTTATGTTTTTCGAGAAACTCTTCAACTTTGTAATTTTCTATCATTTATCCTCCCTGAAATCTTTAATGAAATTTTTATATCTAGATACTTTATACTCTTCGGCCGAAATAATATTTCTAACTACCGCTATGGTTTCATCAAGGCTGTCATTTATTACAAGATAATCAAAATTTCTGATCTGCCTGAATTCTTTTTCGGCTGTTTTTAATCTTATCTCGATCATTTCTGCAGAATCGGTACCTCTTTGCAGCAATCTCTTTTTCCAGATCCTTTCTGAAGGAGGAAGTAAAAAAATGGTTATATTATCGATTCCTTTTTCCCTGATCTGATAAGCCCCCTGATAATCAAGATCGAGAACCACATGCAGGCCTTCATCGAGTAACTTTTCAACTGTCTTTCGCGATGTACCGTACCATTGCTCATGAACTTCGGCATATTCCAGCAATTTATCTGATGCGATCAATTCTTTGAAAGAATTCCAACTGACAAAGTGATAATCCTTGCCGTTTATTTCCTCACCTCTTGGCAGCCTGGTTGTGTAAGAAATAGAGTAGGCAAATCTGTCTTTCTCCCTTAGTAAGGCTTTGGCAATTGTCGATTTCCCGCCTGCCGTTGGAGAAACCAGGATAACGAGAAACTTCCGTCTTTGATAATTCGTCATAAATGCTATTCTGCAATGATCTCCTGATAAGCTTCGGAAGACAATAATCTATCCAACTCAGACTTTTTGCTGATTTTGATCTTGATCAGCCAGCCTTGTTCATAAGCTGAACTGTTAATACTTTCGGGTGTATCTTCCAGTTTATCGTTAATTTCAATTACCTCTCCACTTAGCGGACAATTCAGATCTTCAACCGCTTTGACAGCTTCGATCGATCCGAAAGAACTTCCAGCCAGAACTTCATCACCAATGTCGGGCAGTTCGACATAGACAATATCGCCCAGTTCGTGTTGAGCATAATCGGTAATCCCGATCGTGGCTATATCGGCTTCTACTCTCACCCATTCATGTGTTTCTGTATAAAGAAGATCCTTTGGTATCACCATTCTTTACCTCCAAGATAATTTTTTGAGCGATATGCATCAAGAGACGGTTCTGATGTCAAGTTTTTCTGCATAAGCTCGGACAAACGCTCAGCAACTGGGAATAAGTATTCCGGATGATAGAAATTATTCTCTACTTCTTTTTTTATCAAGGTACATGGCATCATCAGCTCTGGAAAGAACTTCTACAATTGTCTCTTCTCCATTGACCTGCCAGAAAGCTGTTCCGATCGCGAAACTGATCGGAAAATCAAAAAGATTCTGATTCTTGTTCCACTGCTCTGTCAGAGATATAATCCTTTGTTTTACAATATCGACATTCTCTGATGTTTCAGGCATCATAATCAGAAATTCATCACCTCCATATCTGATCACGACATCATGCTGCCTTGCACCCTCTAACAGCAGGATTGATATCTGTTTTAGAACCAGATCACCTGTCTGATGTCCGAAATTATCATTCACAAACTTCAGCCGATTAACATCGATCATCAAAAAGCCAACAGCTCCGGAATATTGATCCGGATGTTTTCTGATGTTCTCGATCATTTTATACATATAGAAACGATTATAAACACCAGTCAAAGGATCATGAATTGCCTGATCTCTTAACTCCTGCTGGAGATTGATTCTGTTGATAGATTCAATCACATGATTTATCAACAAGTTAAGAAGACGCAGATCGTTTCCCGGAAAATCCTGCTGCTGCTCTGATAAAATCTGGAAAACTCCGAATTTTGCGATCGGCATAGTTAAACCCCAACAGAAACCAGTGTTTTTAAATAATTTCAAATCTGTTTGTTTACTCCTGTCAAAATAAAGATATTCTCCATTATCCTGTGCCTGCTTAGCCCAACTCAGAATATCATCCATGAATTGAGTAAAAATGGAATCGGGATTAGCAGCATCCTTAAATTCTGTCAGTTTTCCGCCAGTATTGATCAAAAGCAGATAATGATCGGCTTTGATAATCGTTTTCGCTGATTCAATAGCAGTTCGATAAACTTCGTGATCAGTATTACACCCGCTGAGTTTCAGAACCGTTTCGTGCAGACTTTCCAGTTTCCGGCTGAATTCTTTCTGCTCCTGCTCAATTCTTGCCTTGTAGAAAGCCATTTCGATCGTTACCCGCAACTCCCTTTCACCAAAAGGTTTAAGTATGTAACCAAAGGGATCGGCTATCGTGGCTTCCCTGATAATATCTTCACTATCATTAGCAGTGATGAATATGATCGGAATCCCGTAATTACTATGGATATTCTCTGCCGCTTCGATCCCATCCATATCTCCGGCCAGATCGATATCCATCAATACCAGATCAGGATGTGATGTTTCAACAAAGGCTACCGCATCCTCACCAAAAGAAATTATCCCGATAACCTCATAGTTGAACTTGACCAGAAACTTCTTGATACTCTCTGCAATTTCAATGATGTCTTCAACTATCAGAATTTTTCGTTTTCTCAAGAAATCCTCACCTTTTTTTCCGGATTATCATCTACTTACAAATCACTGCTTGATCAGTCCGATACTCAGATTTTTGTCCTGATCAACGGTTATCCTGCTTCCGGAGAATTCACACGACCACTTGTTGATATCTCCCGAAACTTCCGGTTTCATCTCCGGCAAACTGAATTCGGTTTGAAGATACGCTATGAATTCACTCACAGAAAATTCCTCAACATCAAAAAGGATATCCACGGCAATGCTTTGAAATGTGATCAATTCAGCTTTTCCATTTACATCATAAAAAACCTCAATTTTGTTATCAGTGGTGTTCATATCATTATCTATGGTGATCTGATCACTCAGAATCAGATCTTCATACACCAGATAATCTGCAATCCCGTTATCCTCGAATTCACTGTATACAGACTGCAAGGTCTCTCTGTCCATCCCAAGATAAAATCCTTTTATTGCTAAATCGGAATCAAGTGCAACCAGAAATGAAAAACCGATGATATACAATCCTATCAAAAAGTTTTTCGGAAAATTCATTTTACCTCCGCTTTTACTAACAACTTATCAGCAAATTTTATCTTGAACTTAAGATAAGTCTGCTATGCTGATGAACTTTAAGAACCAAACTCAATTCCCGGCAAAAAATAGTATATCCAATTGCTTTGTCAAGCAGTCGTTTCACTTCTGTTAATCCATTTTTTAAAAACGGGTTACAGCTCTGTTCTACCAGGCAAAATACGATAACGTTGAGGCAAGCATCGAGTTTTTTTGCAGCAAAGTTCAGATGGATTTTTTTTAAGTGATGGTGGCTATCCGGGACAATTTACGATGCGAATGGCTACAGAAAGTACTGTTAAGGGGGCAAGAGACGTGAAGTGACTGTTACGGAGTATCTTACGGCACTTACAACAGCAGATGACAACTGGTGAAGATCATATTTCTAGATCTGATTTTCTCATCCAATTTAAAT
>JAFGMF010000097.1 GCA_016927675.1 Candidatus Cloacimonadota bacterium | reverse complement strand
TCAAACTCTATACCCTTAGTTACAGCCCTGTCAACTTCACCTGCCAGAATGATCTGAGTATCTGTTAAAATTGTTATTACAACCACGGGTAAATCATTATTTTTCTGCGTAATTCCCTTATCATAATCGATAATATTACAGCTTGTAATTGATGGAGAGATATTGCCCTGAATATTTAAGCCAACAGTATTTTTCCTGTCACTCTCCGGACTGTACCTAACTCGTGTCCCATGTAATGTGGGAGTAGAATTGTAAACCAGTGAATTATTTTTCAGATTCAGACCTGTGTCAAAATGTTCCAACTCGCAATCTATCAGATCAAAACTGACATAACCGTCGCTCAAAATACCAGTTGATTTACCATTGCGTTCAGTTTCCGGGCTGTTTCTGACCCGTGTGTTGATAATCACCGGGGTAGATTCACTGCTCGTTCGATTGGCAATATCCAATCCAGTTTGATAACCTTCGATCAGACAATTATCAAAAGTCGGCGCAGTTACTCCCTCTAATTTTATTCCAGTACTCTTTGCCCTGTCGGATTCTGCACTGTTACGTACTCTGGTATTAACAATGATTGGAGTACTGGAAGTGTTTAAATCATCATTTACTATTACAATCCCCTTGGCATATCCGGTTATATCGCAGTTTTCCAGATATGAATTGTTACCCTGTGTGATTGTAAGACCCGTGTCGGATGTATTCAAGCGGGATGCATCATATTCATAAAAAATTACAGTATTAATTATTGTAATATCTGATTGATCAAGGTACAAACCATTTCCGGCATTAGAAATGAGAGCATTCTCAATGATACTGTTCTGATCTGCCTGATAGAATTCTATGCCTTTCCAGAAATCATCAGCATCATAAGTGGTTAAGATTACCGGTTCCGAAAGACTGCCCTGGATGTTTAACTGACCGGAGACCTCAAACTTGTCAAATTCTGTCCATAATACCTGTACTCCAGCTTCTATCGTAAGCTGATCACCTGCATTCAGATATATATCTCCCTCGATTATATAGGGACTTCCGGATAAATTCCAGATCCCGTCTACCGACCCGGAAGGAATAACTGTTTCTGATGCCAGCATATTTATTATAACAAAAAATATTCCCATTGTAATAATCTTTTTCATAATCCACCTCTTAATTCTTCGTCAACTTAAGATGCAATTGATATACCAATAGTGTTGATTTTAAATATTTATTTTTATTGCTTTGAATTGTAATGAGTTACAAAATATTCTTTAGATAGTGTCAGGTTTAAAAGCTATGTCAAATTGGCCCTGTTAAGCCTCAGCTGTTGGATGTATCCTACACAATTTGACCATTCGATCCGATCAATATTCAAGATCGAGAACATTCAATTTGGCATAGAGCGTTGTTCTGTCTATGCCCAGAATTCTGGCTGCCTTACTTTTATTATTCCTCACCTGTTTTAAAACAGTGGTAATTATTTCTTTTTCCGCTTGTCTGCTCAAATCCGTAATCATTGAATTTAAAGTATTATTCGAATCAAATATCAGTTTGGTTTGCAGAACCTGGTTACTATTACGTTCGGAGGAAATGATTTCCTGCAGAAGAAGATCTGCAGGTTGGATCATTTGGTTGCTGGCAAGCAGCACAGCACGTTTAACAACATGTTTAAGTTCCCGTATGTTACCCGGCCAGTTATAGTTGTAGAGAATTTCTATAGATTCGGAATTGAAACCAGGGACTTCTTTGCCAAGTTCATGATTGGCGGTTTTTCTGAAATAATTTGCCAGAAGAATGATATCATCCTTACGTTCTCTCAATTCAGGCATGAAGATCATGAATTCATTCAGGCGGTGAAACAGGTCTTCCCGAAATGTTCCCTGTGTGACAGCCTGTTCAAGATTGATGTTAGTGGTAGCAATTATTCTGACATCGACAGAGATTGGAGTTTTTCCGCCGATCCGGTAAATCTGCCTTTCTTCGAGAGCTCTTAAAAGTCTTGTCTGTCCATCAAGAGGTAGATTTCCCAGTTCATCCAGCAGAATCGTACCATGTTGAGCCAATTCAAATTTTCCGATTTTGATATTCTCAGCACCTGTAAAAGCTCCTTTTTCATAACCGAACAGTTCGCTTTCAATAAGAGTAGCCGGAATAGCTCCGCAGTCCACGGCAATCAGGGGATTTTGTCTTCTATTACTCTGTGAATGGATCAGTTTGGCGACAACTTCTTTGCCTGTGCCACTTCGCCCCTGAATGATCACACTCATTCCAGTGGTAGCCACAAGTTCTACCTGTTTACGGACTCTGCTGATTTCTCTGCTGGTTCCCAGATAATTATCCAGATCCTGGTCGGCTTTTAACTTGTTCCTCAGCATTAATACTTGCTGAGACAGGGCTTGTTCAGAATCCAGAAGTTTAACTTCTCTTTCTTTTCGCATTGTAATATCATTGAAAACAGCAAATGATCCCTGATATTGCTTGTCTTTCAGGATCGGTTTCAATCTCAGGTCTATGATCATCCGTTTTTCTTCGCCACTGGTTGAAATTGCAAGAGAAAGATCGATCCTCTCTGGCATTCCGGATTTACATTTAAGCAGACTGGTTTCCAGTAATTGACGGCTGGTTTTATCTGCGAAAGTTACCAGATGTTGTCCCTGCAGTTCCATAACAGTTTGTCCCAGAATATTTGACGCTGCAGCATTGGAGAATGTTATCCGATCGTGTTCATTAAGGGTAAGAATTCCATCATCGACAGATTCGACCAGAGTTCTGTATTTTATTTCACTTTCGGTAAGAAGTTTTTCCATTCTAATTTTATAAAATGCAATTTCCAGCATTACATGTAATTCTCTGTCTTCAAATGGTTTGAGGAGATATCCGAACGGATCAGCCAGTTTTGCTTCCTGCAATGTTTTATCGTCGGCATAAGAGGTCAGAAATACGATGGGTATATTTAATTCTTCTCTGATCCTTCTTCCAGCTTCGATCCCATTCATATTGCCATGCAACATTATATCCATAAGCACAACATCCGGCTGCAAACTGGAGGATTGATGCAATGCTTCTTCTCCTGAACTAACAATATCACAGACATCATAGCCTAATCGAATGAGAGTATTTTTAATATCTTCTGCTATGATCCTTTCGTCTTCGATTATCAGGATTTTTTTCTTCATACTACCTCGATTTTCTCCATTTCCCGAGAGCTAGAAAATGCTGCCAGTCTGATTCCATTTTTTCTCCAGAAATTCTTTTTTAAAGATAATAATCTATTTGTAAAGAATTTACTTTTCATGAGATAAAAAAAACATCTGTCCTCCTGCGTCGGACTTCTCCCCTTGACACACCTTCTTCGGCAGTTGCCGGATTCGGCAGTGCAAACAGGCGAGCATTTCTTTGTCCCCCTTTTTAAGGGGGAATGAAAGGGGGTTTAGCAATTAATCATCCCCCTATGTAATTTCCCAATACACGGATGTTTAAT
>JAFGMF010000007.1 GCA_016927675.1 Candidatus Cloacimonadota bacterium | reverse complement strand
TACTATTACAGTGATCAGGATCCTATTGTCCGTTTACTGGTAGAGGATCTGGGAATGGGGGAATCATATTATAGAAGATTACTCCCGTCTACCGACGACACGATAATATATTATTCATTCTGGATAATATTCGAAGATCAATCCGAGTTGTTTTTCGGAGGATTCGGAGATGAGAATGCCAATCTTGGGGTAGATGATCAATTTTTGATAACAACATATTGATACAGAAATAGGGAAGCTGAAAAATCTCGGCTTCCCTATTTTTATTGGTTGAATGATTACTCTTCTATAACTTCAACATTTGCTCTGGGCAGGATAACTTTTTGACCGTTCTCTAGTTCAGCTTCCAGAATTCTAACCAGCGTTTCACTTTCGACTTTGGTCAATTCCTCTGGTAATGCGGTAACTTTGCCGATCAATCCGAAGTTTGGTTGCCTGATGACTCTGATGGTTGTGCCAATCTCCAGCAGAGACATTTTATTGCTCGGAGTAGTCAATTCTTCTTCCTTAAATTCAAGTGGTATAATTATTTCTGGTCTCATAACACCAGCTCTGATCTGGGTTTTTCCATGAATAGATGATTTTTTACCGGAGAACTTTTTAAGAAGAGAGAAAGTCTTTTCAGCCATCTTGATATCGCCAAAGCCTTCGGTGATCACAAGAGTTGTACCGATATCCTCGTGACCTGTAATGGCAACACCGATATTATATCCGAGTAATTCTTTCAGATCATGATCGTCTATTCCTCCGGAAATGATACCGTTAACTTTTTTCTGAATTGCTTTTTTGATCACTTTGTAGGTTATCATCGAACCGGCGACAATAATTTTACCTGTGCAGGAATCATCTATCTGCTCCGGAGTAATAACTTCATCCGGGGAAGATGCAATCATCATGATTTCACCTGTCGTTTCTCCGCCAATTCCAAAAATTCCCTGGATGTATGCAGATTTATTTTCGATGATAACGCCTTCATTTTCGATAACATCGACCACAATGCCATCAATAAATGCTTTCAATTGTACCGGTATGCGGGGTTCTCTCAGGAGTAACTGTCCGGTAATAGTAGAAATGTTTTCGACCTCGCCTTCTATTGGTGATCTGACGATGGATTTGAACAGGCCGAAAAATCCTTTCGATTCGGCAATGATCTGGCCTTTCTTCAGATTATCACCTTCTTTTATGATGATGTATTGATTAACAAGGTTTGGTGTTACTCCGAGTTTATTGGCAAGATTGAATGGAACAACTTTACCCGGGAGCAGAGTTTCGGCCACAAGATCCTCAGCTTTAACTTTAACTCCTTTTTTTACAAGGACATCACCCTTAAGGGGGAGAATTCTTTCCTTGCGGATAATTATACTTTCTGTAACGCTTAAACCTGGTGAATATGCTTGTGCCATCCTAACCTCCTAATCTAGTATTGAATCTGGATAAACTTGTAATTCGCGCATCCATTTTTTCAGAAGAGGGATCCTTTCTTGAATATTAGCTGGTAGTTCAAAAGGTCTTCTTCCACGAGTATCCAGGACAATTCCGATAACACCTCCGTGAAGTTCTGTTTCGATCTGCTGGTTTTTTCCTGCGCCGAGATCAAGTCCCCTGCCTGGTTTCAGTATTGCTTTTGCTGTTTCGCCAACACCAAGAGGGAGAAGGACTATTTCGCCGAATTTAATATCTTGATTGAAGGTTTTGCCATCGGGTAATTCGATTTCTGCAGATAAAGATATTTTATCGGGTTTGATTTTGCCGACAGGAGCAACACAGGTTCCAAGATAGATCAAACAGTCTTTTTCAAAAACTTCAGTAGCGGCTTTTTCACTGATTTCTGCCAGAACACCGAGTTGAGGCATCATAAAAATGCTGTCAACCGCAAGACGGGTAATACCTTCAGGCAGAAAAGCATCGATCATCATCATAACAGACTGATTTCTTCTGGGGGCATGAGAAAGAACGCCGCCACTACCGACAAGCAGATCGAGTGACATCATATCGACTATTGTTCCGCCGGAAACAGATTGTGAAAAAGCGTCAGCTATCTCCCTATGTCTCTGACCGCCTTTTAATCCGACAGCAAATTCTTTATGTTGAAGAAACGCATATTTAAGAGCTTCCTTGGCGATTGCCTGTTCCAGAACAAGTTCTTCCAGTTGTTGGGGGATAGTGGTTGGTCTGATCATCTTATTCTTGATCATATTACGTAATTCAGATTCATTAATCTCGAAGGGAACCCAGCGGATGATCTCTTTCAATCCGGCTGTTGCCAGTACATTTGATATGCTATAGCTCATCCCTAGGTTTGCACTTACAGTTCTGTTAAAAATAAAATCTTCGGTAAAAACCGAAAAGATATCTGTTGTTGCGCCACCAATATCAACACCGAGAACTTCGATATTATTACGACGGGCAATAGTCTGCATGATATTACCAACAGCAGCCGGAGTTGGCATGATCGGGATATTTTCTAATTTACCCTTGATCGGACCAACAGTCCAGCTCATCAGTTTATTATATCCCGGGGCTTGAGCCATTACGTGTTCCATAAAGAGATCGTGAATTTTATCCCGTGCAGGACCCAGATTTTCTCTTTCCAGAGTAGGTCTGATATTTTCTGTAATGATCAGATCTGTTTTTTCACCGATAGTTTCTTTGATAATATCTCTGGCTGCGTTGTTCCCGGCGTAAATAACGGGAAGTTTATAGCTTGAGCCCAGCCGTGGTTTGGGGTCTGCAGCTGCAACCAATTCAGCAAGTTCTACAACATGTTTTGTTGTTCCTCCGTCAACACCCCCGGCCATGAGGATCATATCCGGTCTTAACTCCCGGATTCGCTCAATTTTCTCATAATTTGGCCGTTTATCGTTACTGGCAATCAAGTCCATTACAATGGCTCCTGCTCCAAGAGCAGCACGTTCAGCGCTTTCACCCGTCATTTTTGCGACCACACCTGTAACCATCATTTGCAGACCTCCTCCGGCACTGCTGGTGGAAACGTATGCATCAACGCCATCATCGCCATTACCGATAAGAATTTTATCATTTTCGACGAATTTTATCTTCTTACCTTTATTAACCAGCTGCCATAACTCTTCCAGTTCTGTAACGGCATTTACGACTCCTTTGGTAACATCATTAAGAGGTCGTTCCACAGTTGTCGGAGCTTCACCGCGTATTGTCTGACGATACTCATTATCTATGAACTCAATGAGAATTGCCTTGGTGGTTGTACTACCGCAATCCGTGGCAATTATCCTCTTCAAGGTCGGGGTGTTGCCCATATAATCCTCCATCTATTGATTTTTGATATTTTTTTCTTCTTCTTGTTTTTTTTTGATTCCCAGAAACTGTTTGAAACGATTTAGACGCCTTTTTGATCTTTTCCGCTTCTCAGCTCTTTCTTCTCTGTATAACTCTTCATCCAACTCATCGATCCTTTGCATTAACAGTTTTATATATTCATCCTTTTCCAATAAGGCAGCAAATTCCTGATACTCTTTCGGGTTGAAAATTATTTCCGCAAAGGGAGCCAGAAAATACATCAGTTGGCTGCCGATATAATTGAGCGGTCGTAGAGATTCAATCGTCATGATCGCTGCTGCCGCCATTCTCCTCTTCACAATGAAATCAGCAACTTTTTCGATAATTTCATAAGCTCTTTCAGGAGAAATCTCTACAATCATGAAACCCCACAATAATCAAAATTTACATAGTCTTGCTAAAAAAAATTAAGCCCGTCCTATTGTCAAGACATAGATTGCTCTAACATTGTTGTTTTTAAGAAGGTTACTAATCGAATCAACAGTTGCTCCGGTTGTAAAAACATCATCGATCAATAAAATAGACTTGTTCTCAAGATTCAGTTTATTTTTTATCCCGAAAGCATTTTCTACGTTTTGCCGTCTTTCTTCCCGGGAAAGCCTTGTCTGAGAACCGGTGTACCTTTTTCTGTAAATTGCATTGGCAGAGTATTCCCAGTTCTTTTTTTCTGCAAGATGCC
>JAFGMF010000096.1 GCA_016927675.1 Candidatus Cloacimonadota bacterium | reverse complement strand
TATTGCTTTTGCATTCGTAGATAAAAGATCCAGGGAAGGCGTGTTATTTTTTCTTGACTGTAAAATTTTATTTAATCTTTTTTTGCAGCAGGAGAAACAATGAAATCAGTCAAATTGATAATTATTTTACTGTTATTTTGTGGAGCAATAACTGCTGAGTACCGGATTAACCTTTTCTGGGATGAATTTGGCGGAGAGTGCAACGGGTTTATCAGTGGTACCATAGCAGATGATTTTGCTTTTGTCAGTGGCGGAGGATCCGACGAAGTTCTGAATGGCAGGCTGATCTCTGTTGGAGAGGGGATGACCTGGGAGGCGCAACAGGTTTTTCTGATCAATTCAGAAGAGGGATATTTTAATTTCTGGATAAAGGATAAATTTGCAGACGAAGATTTTGCCACTGATCCCCTGTCGATTGCCAGAGCGAGACCAACAGTGAAGATCTAGAAACAGTTCTTTGATCAAACAGATTAATATACCTGAAGGGAAGGGTTTGACATGCAGAGTTTTCGGTCTCGATGCAGCCAGTGGAGAAATAGAAGAGTATAGCAGTTATTATCCGGCTTCCAGATTATTTCTCGGCAGAGTTGTTAATGCATTGGACGGGGAGCCCCTTGCCGATGTAACCATCACGGCAACGGATTATCTGGGGATGTCAGACGCTATCTTGACCGAACCGGATGGCGGATTTATCTTTCCGGTGGAGATCGGTGAGTATAAACTGGAATTCTCTAAGGACGGATTTATCGGTTCCTCTTTTCAAATCAGGATGGGAGCTGATGAGACTCCCAGGGAGATCCGTTGCGCACTTTCTCCCCAAGTTCAGGAATACAGAATCGTTCTTACCTGGCAGCAAAATCCCAGTGATCTGGATGCTCATCTTTCTGGTCCGCATCCCCAAGGAGGCGATTTTCATATCTGGTATCGTAATAAAGTATTAATTGACGGCAGGGATTTTCTGGACAGAGATGATCTTGACGGGTATGGTCCCGAAACGATAACTGTTTACAAACCAGCTTCCGGAACTTACAGATATGCAGTGCATGATTATACCAACAAGAGTAAAACCCGTAGCAGCAGTTTAAGCAATAGTGGTGCTATGGTTCAGATATATGGTGCCAACAGGCTGTTAGGATCTTTTACAGTACCTCCGGGCCAACCGGGTAATTGCTGGTATGTTTTTGAAATAGACTCTCAGCAGAAAATAAAAGCAACAAATTTTGTTGACTATATTGCAGAAGAAAGAAATATCTGGTAACGTGTATTTTAAATGTGAAACAAATGGTTTATCAGGAAGGAGGAATTATGAAAAGATTTAGATTTATTGCTGTTTTAGTGATCTTAGTTATGTTCGTTGCCTGCGGGAAATCAGGTCCCGGCGGAGTTAAGAAACTTTATTACCCTGACTGGTGGCAGGAACAAAATGCTTCTGAATACGTAAATACATATGGAATGGCAACCAAAGTGTCCCAGACCACTTCTTATGATGCAGCTTATGCTAACGCCATGCTTCAGGCTGCTCAATATGTTGAGACATATGTCAAGGGTATGGTTAAAAATTACGAAGAAGAAGCCGGCGTTAATGATCCTCAGGTTCTTGCGTTAACCAGTAAAGTAGTCAAAACAGTATCAGATGCCAAATTTGAAAATGCCATGGTTACCAAACAGGAAACAATAGTTGGTGAAGACAACAGATACCAGACTTTTGTCAGAGTAAGTATTCCTAAAGAGGCAGTTAACAAGAATATGTTGAACCAGATCAAAAATGAAGAAGCTTTGTATAATCAGTTCAAAGCCTCTCAGGCATTTGATGAGTTGGAAGTAGAAGTAGAAAAATACGACAAGTAAGGTCTAAACAGCTCTTAATTATAGCGTCCCTTTTTTACGGGGACGCTTTTTTTATTTAGTTGGATCAGGGCCGGTAAACAGTGATTCATAATAATTTACTGCGTTAGTTTTAGAAATATTTTTTTGAGGGATTGCGGTGATTTTTACTTTCACAGTGGAACCCCAGACAGTAAATTCAATAATATCACCGGAATTCACTTTTACACTGGCTTTTGCTTCTATGCCATTGAGAAAAACAAGACCGCTGTCACAGGCTTTTTTTGCCATAGTTCTTGTCTTGATCAGACAGAGTGTTTTCAGCAATTGATCAATTCTCATTATTTAATGTGTAACTCCTTGAAATAATCATTCTGTTTTATCCCGGTGTAACTGAAGAGTGAGATACCTGCGAATTTTAGTTCTCTGGAGATTTTAATCTTATCGTTGATTTTTTCCGCAGCATATCCTTCTCCGGTGTGCCAGGCTCGGAGTCCGGTGATAATACGATCGTTTAATTCCTGAGAGCTTATTTTTTCCAGGATGGATCTGAAATCCCCATTATTGATAGTATAAGTCATCAGATAGATTGTATCCACATAGTCTTCCTTCAACCAGCGCATCCAGTTCTGGGAATATTTCATGCGCGCAGTTTCTATGGAGGGAAAGACGGCAGCGCTTAAATTTGTTTCCGGAGAAATATTCTTCAGCGAGATGGAAACTTTCTTAACAAAAGATGTGACCTGTTCTTCTTTCCAATACTGCCAGCTTCTGCTGTCTTCGAACATGACATCAAAGCTGTATATATTTCTGGCTGTTTCATTATATCCGAACTGAGTATCCGGATATCTGATATAGTCCAGATGGATACCATCAACAGGATAGTTTTTCACAATATCCAGAATAATGTTCAACAGATATAAATGGACCTGAGGTAATCCGGGATCAAGATAGGCACCTTCGTAAGAATTATGTGGCATGATCACTCTGTTATAATCGCGGGTTACCCATTCAGGATGACGATAATAAACATTACTGGAATCCATTTTTGCCTGATCGTGCAGGGTAGTTACAAAAATTGTCAGCCAGGCATGGATCTGGATCTTTTTTCCGGCAGTCTTTTCGATCAAATAAGCAAGGGGATCGAATTCAGGGTTATTCTTGAGCAGATAGGAACGCTGTTCGGGATTGGGAAAAGTTGCATCGGATTTATTCGGGAAGTAAAGAGCATCTCCACGGTATCGGACTTCTGCAAGGATTTGATCTATTCCATTTTTATCTGCTTCCCGGATCAATTCGTCTATATTTTCGGCATCTGCAAGTTCCCAGGCTGGCACCCAGAGGGCTTTGGTCCGTCCAGCCAGGATTATAACCTGCATAAGCAATAAAAAACATATAATCTTATACCTCATAAATTATGGATTTTCCCAGTCGATATTCTCGATTATTTCTTTGATTTCACACTTTAAATAGCCGTCAGCCAGAAGAATTTCCACTAATTCTTTTTCATTGAGTGTTGTAAGAGAGCTGATGATTTTACGGTTTTGCCGGACAATACTGTAACCCCTTTTCAATGCGTCATAAGGTGATAATTCTTTTAATTGGATCTGCAGATATTGCAGTCTGTTGATAAATTCCTTGAGATGACGGTGAGTCTGATGGTCCAGACGAAGAGAAGCTTCATCGAGTCGTTGATGCAGGGATTGAAGTATTTTTTCTGGATGGTAGATCTGCAAATGCTGTAAAAGACGGTCTATTTTCCTGAAATACTGATGAAGTTGATCTCTGGTTACCAATCTTAGTTTATGGGCCAATCCTTCAAGATAGGAGAGCAGGTCATCAGATGCCGGAACAGCGATTTCAGCTGCTGCGGAGGGAGTTGGAGCTCTGAGATCAGCGGTGAAATCCGCAATGGAGAAATCGATTTCGTGTCCAACAGCCGATATTATCGGCAGCGAAGACGCATAAATCGCCCGAGCCAGGTTTTCATCATTGAAGCAGAACAGATCTTCCTGAGAACCTCCGCCTCTGCCGATGATGATCAAATCGACGTTTTTTCTTTCGTTGAAATATTTGATCCCCGCTATCAGGTCTGCCGGGGCTTTATCTCCCTGAACAAGAGCCGGGAAGAGTATAATTCTGCAGGGAAAGCGTCGGGACAGCACATTTTTTATGTCCTGAAAAGCAGCTCCGGTTGGCGAAGTAATGATTCCGATCGATTCCGGAAAAGGGGGTAGCGGCTGTTTATGTTCCGGTGAGAAAAGTCCTTCAAGTTCCAGTTTTTTTTTCAATTCTTCATACCGGAGTTGCAGATTTCCGATTCCGACAGGATACATCCTTGTTACATTAAGCTGATAGTTTCCATTTCGTTCAAAAACTGTGAGTTTTCCGCCGCAGATTATCTGGTCGCCATTCCTGGGTTCAAAAGAAAGGTATAAGTTTAGATTTTTAAAAAAAACACAGCGAAGTGATGAAGTACTATCTTTCAGAGAGAAATAAAAATGACCGGAGCTGTGTTTGACAAAATTGGCAATTTCCCCTTCTACAAAAAGATTGGGAATATTTGTTTCCAGGATGTTTTTGATATGTCGGGTTACTTCGGTAACGCTGAATACATTATCTTTAATGTTCAATTTTAATTCCCGAATAGCATAAGATCATGGCAAAATGACCATTTTTCTGGTAATGGATCTTCCGTCTGTTTTCAGTTGATAAAGATAGACACCGGCAGGTACGATGTTTCCATTTCGGTCACGTCCGTTCCAATTTACAGTTCTGTAAGCCGAATTTTGCGGGTAAGAGTCCTCAAATTTCCTGATCAATTCACCTTTAAGGTTGTAAATCGCTAAATCTGATCGGGTGGAAGGAGTCAGGTAAAACCCGATTTCAGTACCCTGGCCACGTTTATCATTATCGGGAATGAAGGGATTTGGGAAATTCTGGAATAGTTCGATTTGAGTATGGTAATTGTTATTTGTCAG